>DAOVXW010000047.1 GCA_030635945.1 Dehalococcoidia bacterium | reverse complement strand
TGCAGCAAAAGAGTTTTGCTCCGCGGGGTATGGGCAACACCACGCTTTACCCTGAGGAAGCTGCCGCATCAATCAGGGCGGATGGCCACCAGTCAATGTATGGCTGGGGCGTTGCCAGGAATATACCTATATACAGAAGTGCCCTGCCGGCAGGCTGGGTGATGTCCGGTGTCGAAGATATGTGTAAATGGCTTGTAATGCATTTGAATGGCGGCTATGCCAACGGGGAACAGGTCTTTCCTGCGGTTGATATCAATGAGACTCACACACCAGCGTAATGTTTGAGGAGAACGGTGAGGAAGTGGGTTATGGTATGGGCTGGTTTATAAGCTCTGACGATGATGTCTCACTTATCTGGCATGGTGGCGATACGCCTAACTTTATAGCAGATATGATTCTGCTGCCGGATTATAAAACGGGGGTAGTGGCGCTGGTTAACAGCCAGGCTGGTACCGTCGGGCACAGCATTACTTCCGGTGTGGCTAATATTATTCTGGGATTGGAACTGGAGCCGATGGGAGTTCCCTGGTGGGCGCACTGGCAGGCAATCGACACCCTGGCAACCATTGCCCTTGTTTTTATCTTATTGCTGGTGCTGGCATTGATGTTTTGTATCTGGTATATATGGCGCCAGTTCCGGGCTAAGAAATGGCATTTTATCGGCTCTTCACTTGCAGGCTCGATGCTACCGGTATGGCGGATGGCATTCTATATCGTCCCTCTGGCATTGATATTAATGTTTGCCTTAGCGGGCTTTCTTGTAGTAAAAACGCTGTATGGTTATAACCTTTTCGAAGTGATGTTTCTTTTCCGGTTAGGGTCACCCCCCGGTGTCTATATATCGGGGGTATCGTTGCTGGCCATCCTATTCCTGTGGACGCTTTTGCTTGCTTTTACCGGCCTGTTTACACGCAGAAGCAAAAAGGAAGCTTAGTTTTCTACCAGCCTCTGCCCGGCGAGGTAAGCCTGTTTCAGGGCGTCGGGGTGTTTTGTTATGGATCCCTTTTCATCTATTTCGGAGAATAACAGTTTGCCGCTATAGTCGATATCCAGGCTGTGAAACAGGGCTTTTACTGTTGCCAGCGCCGGCTCAAATATGTTGTCTTTCCCCCGGCCGCCGACAGAGATAAAAAGCCCCTTTCTCGGACGGCGGTCTCCGAGAGGCGGCAGATTGAGTTTGTACTTCCTGGCCCAGAGTGACTGGCAACGGTCAATCATTGCCTTAATCTGGGCGGTTAGCCCCATAAAGTGTAACGGCGAAGCCAGCGCCAGTCGATCGGCGGTTGCCAGTTCCCGGTAGATACGCTGCATATCATCATCAATATTACATTCACCGGCTTCAAAACAGGCATCGCAGTGCTGGCAGGGGGCGATATCGAGGTCGCTGATAAAAATTGTTTTGATTTCGGCTCCTTTGCCGGTGGCGCCGCGCATAACCTCGGCCAGCAGCAGGTCAGTGTTGCCGCCACGGCGGGGGCTGCCGGCGATGCCCAGTACTTTCAATCAAGCCCTCCTTCGATAGTCTTAAGGATTGCCGATTCTCTGGCTGCCATTTGCTGTGCCGGTTCATCCTCTATATGGTCGTAGTTCAGTAGATGAAGAATACCATGGATGACGAGAATGACAACCTCTCGTTTTATTGAGTGTCGGTGTTCTTCTGCCTGTTTGGTTGCCTGCGGGTAGCTTATAATCACTTCCCCCAGGTGCTTTATCCCATCGGGTGGGGTGGTAAAGCCTGTCTCTGATTCATCGCCGGGTTCGGCTTGCATGGTAAAAGAAAGCACATCGGTGGGTGCATCTTTACCCCGATATAACTTATTCAATTCCTGTACCTTTTGCTGGCTGGCGATAACCAACCCCATTTCTATATCGTTGCCGATACCCTGTGCGGCAAGTATCCGTTCGGCTATATCCTTAAGCCAGACGGTATCAAGGCAGCCTTCAAGGCGTTCATCGAAAAGAACATTTATTTCCATCAACTTCTCATAATAACACAGCATTGAACCCCCCTCAAACTGTCTTTGGGCTATAAAAACTGTTATGATATAGTGAGCCGAATAATAGACTATGCAGCAGGGAGGGATCGCATAGTGGTCTAGTGCGGGCGCCTGCTAAGTGCTTACCCTGTTAAAACGGGGTCGAGGGTTCGAATCCCTCTCCCTCCGCCATTTCAACTGGAAACGCCCCTTTATATAAGGGGACTTATATTTTAACGGTAATATTATGCCCCAATATTATATATGGACAATAGGCTGCCAGATGAACAGGGCAGAGTCAGAGCGGCTGGGCAGTTTATTTCAGAAGCTTGGTTACAAGCAGACAACAGTTGCCGGCGAGGCAGACCTCATCGTGCTTAACAGCTGTGTCGTGCGCCAAAGCGCCGAAGAGCGAATAACCAATAAAATAAGCGCTCTTGGGCCGCTGAAGAAGGTTCGCCCGGAGGTAACACTGGCGGTAACCGGATGCTTTGTAGATTCAGATTTGCCGGTATTGGAAAAGAGGTACCCGCATGTTGATTATTTCTTCAAACCGGGTGAATCCCCGCAGTGGCTTGGACAAGAAGAAAAGACCGCCATATTGCCGGAGCAGCCTCAGGTAAGCACCTTTGTGCCTATAATCCAGGGCTGTAATAATTTCTGCTCCTATTGTGTGGTTCCCTATCGCCGCGGGCGGGAAAAGAGCCGTCCGGTGGATGAAGTAGTAAAAGAGGTAGGTGAGCTTGTTAAGGGCGGTGTAAAGGAAGTGATCCTGCTTGGGCAGAACGTGGATTCATACGGCCACGACCTGCCCGGCAAACCGGATCTTGCCAGCCTGCTGTATAAACTGAATAATATTGGGGACCTTGCAAGGATACGCTTTCTTACAAATCATCCCAAGGATATGGGTGACAGGCTAATAGAGGCAATAGCACAGCTGGATAAGGTATGTGAGCAGATAAACCTGCCGGTGCAATCGGGTGATGATAATATTTTAAAGGTGATGAGACGGGATTATGCAGCCGGACAGTACTGCCGGCTGATTAAACGGATACGGGAAGGGGTGCCGCAGATAGCGCTTAGCACCGATGTTATAGTCGGTTTTCCGTCAGAGAGCGAAGAGCAATTTCGAGCAACGGCAAACCTGCTTCGTGAATTGAGGTTCGATAGTGTTCATATCGCCGCTTATTCACCCCGGCCGGGCACTATTGCCGCCAGGGAATACGAAGACAATATCCCGGCAGCGACAAAGAAGGCAAGGTTTAATGCCATTGAGAAGCTTCAGGAGGAGATAGCCACCGGTATAAATGCGCAGCTTTCAGGCAGGATATTAGAGGTTCTGGTCGAGGGGAGGAAGAAGGGCAAGTGGCATGGTAGAAGCCGAAATGGTAAACTTGTATTCTGCGCCAGCCGGGATAACCTGCTGGGGCAGCTGGTTAATGTTAGAATTATTAAAACAAGCCCCTGGTCGCTTCAGGGAGAAATTATAACTGATAATCAATAAAATAATTCAAGGAGGGGGAATGGTTAAGAAAATAGCTTTTACTCTGGGATTGGTGCTGGTTTTGAGTGTTTTACTCTTAGGTGGTTGTGCTGTGGCGGAGGACGGGGCGGATACCGGTACAAGTACAATCTATATGATTGTCTTCCTTGTTCTGCTGGGGGGCATCTTCTACATGTTCATTATCAGGCCACAAAGCAAGCGGCAGAAAGAACAGCGCGATCTTAACACCAATCTAAAAACTGGTGACAGGGTTATCACGATAGGCGGTATCCATGGACGGATCGAGAGCCTCAGAGAGGACAGCGTCATTCTCAAGGTGGAATCCGGGGCAACGATTAAGGTTGCTAGAAGCAGCATAGCCGGCAAACAGGCAGAGACCAGCTAGATATTATATCGCCCTACAATCTCGGGATTTCGATAATATAGTCTTGGAGGTAGCTCTATTAAGCACTATGATTACATCATAGTCGGTAGCGGTATTGCCGGGCTGTATTGCGCGCTGCTGGCAGGAAAACAGGCAAGTGTTCTCCTTGTAACAAAGGGCAGTATTGAAGAATGCAATACGAAGTATGCCCAGGGGGGCATTGCTGCCGCTATCGGCAGCAATGATTCATCTGATCTCCATTTCAAAGATACCATAGCTGCCGGCGATGGCTTGTGTGACGAGGAGATAGTACGTATCCTGGTTGACGAAGCCTCTGACAGAATAGCCGACCTAGTGAATCTGGGTGTTCCCTTTGATACGCTTGGTGGTGAGATTGATCTGACACTCGAAGCAGCCCACAGCGTGCCGCGTATACTGCATGCAGGTGGTGACGCTACCGGTGAACACATAGAAGTAACACTAAGCGAAAGGATTCATTCGGCAAAGATAAAAGTACTGGAAAACCATCTGGCAACAGACATTATTAAAGACGGTGCTGTAGTTAAGGGTTTAAAAGTTCTTGATTGCGAAAAAGGCATAAAAGAAGAGTTCGGCTGCCGTTTTTTAATCCTGGCTACCGGCGGCAGCGGGCAGTTATTCAGCTTCACCACAAATCCAGAGGTAGCTACCGGCGATGGCATAGCCCTTGCCTTTAAAGCTGGCGCCGATGTTATGGACATGGAGTTTTTCCAGTTCCACCCCACCACCCTTTATCTTCCCGGGGTGACACCCTTTCTTATATCGGAAGCGGTAAGAGGAGAGGGAGGAATACTGCGCAATGCGGAAGGTCATCGTTTTATGCCTGAATACGTACCGGAAGCCGAACTGGCGCCACGTGATGTGGTTGCCCGCAGTATCCTTTATGAAATGGAAAAGACAGGGCAGGATAAAGTATTTCTTGATGTTACCCATCTGTTACCCCGTATCACTACCGCACGCTTCCCGCAGATATACCGTTTCTGTCTGGAGAATGGCATTGACATTACACGGGAATGGATTCCGGTGGCACCGGCTGCTCATTACATGATAGGTGGGGTCAGGGTGAACAGCTGTGGTGAAACCAGTGTACCGGGGCTGTTTGCCGCCGGTGAAAGTGCCTGTACCGGCGCCCATGGCGCCAACCGGCTGGCTTCTAATTCACTGCTTGAAGTGCTTGTTTTCGGCAAGAGAATTATTGAAAAAACAAGCAGAATGGGCGACAAAGAAACGGTGGAGCCTCCTCAGAGTTCCTGTACCCATCGTCGGCTTATACCCGGAAAGCCGCGTCATGATGCACAGATGCCCAACCTTTCGCAATTGCAGAAGCTGTTGTGGGATAAAGCGGGTATTATCCGAAGCAGAAAAGGCCTAACCGAAGCCGCCGCTATACTGGCTGCCTGGCAGGAGTCCCTGCCATTGCTGGAAGATCGCCAGACATATGAACTGGCGAACCTGGTTTTAGGCGGCAGTTTGATGGTTGAAGCTGCTCTTATCAGGGAGGAGAGCCGTGGAGCACACTTTCGTTCTGATTTTCCCTGCAGTTTGCCCGAATGGCGTAAGCATATTGTGCTGACGGCAGGTTAATATGGAGCATTGCCTTGAGTAATCAATACAACGAACGGGTTAATAAAATAATAGACCTGGCACTGGCAGAGGATACCGGTTATGGTGACATAACCAGTCAGATATTGAT
>DAOVXW010000079.1 GCA_030635945.1 Dehalococcoidia bacterium | reverse complement strand
CCTTTTAATCATAATCCCTGAGATGTAAATGAAAATGATTTTCATTTACATCTGGCAAGAATAGACAAATAAAAGCTGCTTGTCAAGGGATAACGGATGAGAAATCAGGTTTTTTTAACCCCGCCCGGTACATTCACCGGTACAGGCTAAGCACAGAGGATTATTGCTTGACTCAAATCAGCATTCGGTAATCGTCTCTACCCTGACCCCGCGGGACATCACCCAGGCAAGGCCTTCTTCTATCTGTTCGGGTTCGCCCTCAAGCCCGACTTTCAGCCAGCCCATATCCTCGGTTATCTCCGCCAGTTGAATATTGGTCACCAAACAGAACTGCTGCCCCAGATTATGGATAATTGGTTCTTTAAGCAGCTCCCGGGGGAAGTTTAGAATCACCAGTTTCTTTACCATTCTGGCCTCCTTGACCAAACTCCTGCATAATCTCTTTTATTCTTTCCTCCAGTACGTCCCCGGGGACAGCTATACCCGACTTATTCTCAAGCTCCCCGAGGCGCTGCCCGAGTTTTGTCTGCTCGTCCAGGACAAGCCTTATAGCTTCGGCCACCGGGTCAGGCAGCCGCCCGTGTTCCAGATCCAGAGTGGGCTTGTGATGCTCATCTATAATCCTGCCCGGAATACCGACTACGGTTGCGCCGGGCGGTACCGGCTTAATGACAACCGAACCCGAGCCGATGTGGGCAGCATTGCCTATGGTGATTGCGCCCAACACGATAGCGCCGGCGCCGATTACTGTATTGTCTTCCAGGGTTGGGTGCCGCTTGCCCTTCTTGAAACTCGTGCCACCGAGAACCACTCCCTGGTAAAGCAGCACATCATTACCGATTTCCACCGTCTCGCCGATAACCACCCCGGTACCATGATCGATAAAGAAACGTCGCCCAATTTTAGCCCCGGGATGGATTTCAATGCCCGTCACAAAACGATTGAAGTTGGACAGAATGCGGGCTAATAACCGCAGGCGGTAACGCCACAGGAAATTGGCTATTCGGTGCAGCCACAGAGCGTGCAGTCCGGGATAGCAGGTGATAACCTCGGCCAGGCTCCTGGCTGCCGGGTCCTTGGCAAAAACCGTTCTTATATCCTCTATTATCCCTTTACACACAGTCCGTTCCTACTTAATCAGTCTCGCTGTCTATCCATTCCAGATAATCCTGGTTGCCGCCGATAATGGGCAGGGCGATAATTTCCGGCACATCATATGAGTGAATCTCTTTTACCAACTGGGTAACCTCATCAAGCAATGCAGCCTTTGTTTTTATAACCAGCAGGCTTTCATGCGCCGAATCAATCTTCTCCTGCCACCAGAAGAGAGAGTTTATTGCAGGTATGATATTGCTACATGCCACCTTCCTCTGTTTGAGCAGGACACGTGAAATCAAGCGGGCTTCTTCCTCATCGGCTACAGTGATAAAGACAACGATATGTTCAGTTTTCTTTATTTTAGTCATTTTGGAACTATGCCACCTCCAGCATCCTGTCAACCGCCATTTTTGCCTTCAGGTGGATATCCTCGGCTACCTTTACTTCGGGTGACATCTCCTCAAGAGACCTTAAAACTTTTTCCAGGGTTATCAGCTTCATATTCGGACAGATTGCCTGCTCCGATACCGGAATGAACATTTTGCCCGGATTTTCTTTACGCAGCCGGTATATGATGCCTATCTCCGTACCCACGACCATCTGGCTGACATCATCCCGCCTGGCATAACGGCACATACCGCCCGTGCTTAAAACTTCATCAGCCAGGGCGATTACCTCCGGCCGGCATTCCGGGTGGACCACCACCTTTGCCTCCGGGTAATTCTTTCTCAGCTCCAATATGTGCTGGGGCAAGATGCGGGTATGGGTCGGGCAAAATCCGGGCCACAGGAAAAATTCCTTGTTTGTCTTTGTCGATACATAATGCCCCAGATACTTATCGGGGACAAACAATATCTTTTCGTTGCTCAGACTTTCAACCACCCTGACGGCGTTAGCCGAAGTACAGCAGATTTCAGATTCCGCTTTAACCTCTGCCGTAGTATTAACATAAGAAACCACTGTGGCATCAGGCAACTCCTTCTTCCTTTGTCTTAACTCCTCGGCGGTAACCATATTTGCCATAGGGCAACCGGCACTCAGATCAGGCAGCAGAATTGTTTTATCGGGGCAGAGAATGGAAGCCGTTTCAGCCATAAAATGAACGCCGCAAAAGACAATGACTCTGGTATCGGCCAGGGCGGCTTTCTGGCTCAATTCCAGGGAATCACCGACAAAGTCAGCTATATCCTGAATCTCACCCAGCTGGTAGTTGTGCACCAGAATGACAGCCTGTCTTTCTTTTTTAAGGCTGTTTATTTTGCTTATTATTTCGGCGTCATTTTCCAGCATCGGTTATCACTCTCCAATCATGCCTATATACATTTATCCCTTAACGATATGCAGCATTTGAAACATACCCGCTCCAATCAATCGCTTTCGTCTTATAATAAAGCCGGTTTGCTCCAGTTCCGGCAATAACGTACCATCAAGCAGCATCCGGTAAGCCTCTTCATGCTCGAACAACCTGTGAAAGGCTTTAACGGTAAAACCGGCTAAAACCGCCTGCGGCAAATGATATTCGAACACAAAGAGGCTGCCGTTTGCTTTCAAAACCCGATAAATCTCCTGCAGACTATTCTGCCTGTCCGCCTCGGCTATCTCATGCAATCCAAAGGAAACAAAAACCTTATCAAAGCTGTCATCCGGGAAGGGTATATCGGCACAGCTTTCCTGGCTGAAAGTAAGCGGCAGAGCCTTCTTCACTTTTTTGGTGGCTTCTTCAAGCAGTTTAGCGGAAAGGTCAATACCGGTAACGGCGCCCGTCCCGCCTACCTTTTCCGCTAAAAGGAGGGTTAGTGTTCCGGTGCCGCAACAGGCATCCAGCACCTGCTCGCCTTCCTTAACATCAGCGAAATCAACAAGCGCCCGCCTGAACCTACCCTCGCCACCAAATGGTAAAAATAGTATTTTTACTACCGGATCGTATAACCAGGCATATCTCTGCCAGCTTTTCTCTGCGTAATGGGAGGGCAATTGCGAAGCCTCACTTTTTTTCTTTAGCATAAATAGACATCCTTTTGCCGGTTAAGGCTTGTGCCTGGCAAGAGCGCCATAGAAAGCATTCCAGAAGGGATCAACTATCGGGTGTTCCAGTTTGCCCTCTTTGCCATCCTTAACCAGTACCATACCCTTCTCCGGCACAGTAAACTCGCCTGCAATTGAGGATTTAATTCCCTTCCCGGTCAGGATTTCCACCACCTCGCCGGCTTTATGCGGGCGGCAGGCAACTATCAGCGTGCCCTCACTGATAGAAGCATAAGGGTCTATATTGAAATAATCGCATATTTCGGGGATACAGTCTTCAACTATAATCTTCTCCTGTTCCACCCTTACTCCAAGACCGGCTGCTTCAGCCAGTTCATAGAGACCGCCCCAGATACCGCACTCGGTGGCGTCGTGCATAGCGGTAACACCATCCTCTCTCACGCCGACTTTGATAGCCGTCATAGCATCCTCAACCACGGACATCTTGTAGAATATCTGTTCGGCTCGCCGGCGGAAATCGGCACCGAATTCATTTTCGATAAGTCTGGGGAACATGGCGGCAAAAATACCGGTCGCCTCAATAGCCGGTCCCTTTGTAATTATTATTTTATCCCCCGCCCGAACAAACGCCGGAGTAACATACTCGTCCATCTCACCAACACCGTTCACGGTGGCTCCGCCGACCATAGGATAATGGCAGTTTTCATATCTGGCGGTATGTCCGCAAATAACAGAGATGCCCAGCTTTTCGCACTCGCGGTGCATGGTATCCCACAGTATAGTCATCTGTTCTTTCGTTATCTCCATAGGCAGATTCAGGTCTATGGAGATGTAGCGGGGCGGTAAGCCGCAGGTGACGGCATCCGAGGCAAGAATATGGATGGCAAACCAGGCTGCTCTCTCCCAGCCATATTCGGGGACAATAAAGACCGGGTCGGTGGTAAACGAGACCGCCTTGCCTCCGATTTTCACTATGCCGACATCTGTACCGTGTCTGGGTCCAACCAGAATGCTATCACTTTTAGCCCCCAGCCGGGGAAAGATAAGTTCGTCAAAGATTTCAGCCGATATGTTACCAATTTCAGGAATCTCACCCATATTATAAATACCTCCTGCCGGAATTTCTTAAGATTATCTATAAAAAAGCAGGTCTTTTTGTTCAGAGGCTGCCTCCAGCCACATTACATTAAGACCTGCCCGTT
>DAOVXW010000156.1 GCA_030635945.1 Dehalococcoidia bacterium | reverse complement strand
GGTACTGACCATCGGCGGCGACGGCACTATATTGCGTACCGCCCAGGCATTAATCTCTCACCCGATACCCATAACCGGTATCAATATGGGTCAGCTGGGCTTTCTTACCGAGATATCCGCCAATGAAGCCATAGATAAACTGCCCGCCCTGCTGGCCGGTGAGGGCTGGATTGACGAACGGGCTATGCTTGAGGTCGAACTTGACGATTGCAAAAGGCAAACGGATAAGAGATTATTTGTTCTTAATGATATCGTAATCGCCCGCGGTGAAATAGCACGTATAATATCTGTTAAAGCCAGGATTAATGATGAACCGTTAACAACCTATAAAGCCGATGGCGTCATAGCCTCCACCGCTACCGGCAGTACCGGCTATTCATTGGCTTGCGGCGGCCCGATACTGCATCCGCAGGCACCACAATTCCTGCTTGTACCGATAGCACCCCACCTCAGCCCTAGCAATGCACTGGTGCTGCCGCCGGAAGCCATAGTGAAACTGCGGGTGAGCGCAATACACAAGGCGGTACTGAGTATTGACGGCCATATAAGCCTGCCCCTGGCTGGCGGCGATGGTATTACGGTGAAACACAGCAAGGTAATAACAAGATTTTTGAGAACAGGTCCCAAAGATTCTTTCTATGCTACGCTGGAACAAAAATTGAAAGGTTAAACATATGGCAAACAAAGTTGAAAAAGCTACGATACGCGATGCCACCCAGATACACAGGTTGATGAATCATTTTGCCGATAAGGGCGAAATGCTGCCCAGGCCCCTGAGTGAAATCTATGAGAATATAAGGGACTACTTTGTCATCAGGCAGGGGGAGCAGGTGATTGCCTGTGCCGCACTGCATATCAACTGGGAAGACCTCGCCGAGATAAAATCAGTGGCGGTTGACGAAGAATATCATAAACACGGCATCGGCGACCTGATGGTCGATGCCTGTCTGGAAGAAGCCGATGAGCTGGGTATAGCCACCGTTTTTTGCCTGACCTATACCCCGGATTTCTTCGTTAAATGCGGCTTTTCCCGGGCAGAAAAAACGGAGTTGCCGCATAAGGTCTGGGGAGAATGCTACCGTTGCCCCAAATTTCCCAACTGCGACGAATCAGCCCTTATCTATAAAATCGGGGATAAGGTTTAGCCATTGGAGAAGACGCTATCCAGCCGGGAAATCTATAACGGGCGGATTTTGAAGCTCAGGATTGATGACGTCAGGCTGCCCAACGGCCGCCGCACAAAGCGGGAGATTGTTGAGCACAGCAACGCAGTAGCTATAGTTGCCATTGATACCGACGATAATGTTTTACTGGTAAAGCAATTCCGCAAACCGGTGGAAAAGGAGCTGCTGGAGATTCCGGCTGGCTGTATGGAAAACGGCGAGGAAGCGGATGTCACCGTAAGCCGCGAGATGCGTGAGGAAACCGGCTACCGGCCGCAGAAGATTGAGAGGCTGGGCGGTTTTTATTCCACGCCCGGTTTTTGCACTGAATACCTGTATCTTTATCTGGCTACCGACCTTGTCGCAGATGGACTGCATGCCGAGGATACTGATGACATAGAGCTAGTTCGTTTGCCTTTGCATAAAATTGCCGGGCTTATCTCCTCTGGTACTATCTGCGATGCCAAGAGCATCGCCGGCCTTCTTCTCTACCTGGCAGTAAAGAAACCCGGTTAATGCTAGCCGAGTTGACCCGATAACTGCCTGCCGCCCATAAGATGCATGTGGAGATGCGGTACCAGCTGCCCGCCTTGCTTGCCACAGTTTATCACCAGACGATAACCATCCCCGGATATGCTTTCATCTATCGCCAGTTGATTGGCAACGCCAACCATATGCCCTATCAGGCATGTTTCTTTATCGGTTATATCAGCCAGAGAGGTGAAGTGCTCTCTGGGAATGATAAGCAGGTGCACCGGTGACTGTGGATTTATATCACGGAAGGCTATAACTTCTTCATCCTGATAGACGATATCGCCCGGTATTTTACCGGATACGATGTGGCAGAAAATACAATCCATTTTCTGTTCCACTATACCCCTCCTTTTCTGTAGGCGGCTCTGCCCTGAATAAAAAGGTCACCGCCATAGATGTCATTGGCGACAATGGCCGGAAATCTCTCCAGTTCAAGTTGCATAATAGCCTCGGTAGCCAGCTCGGGGTAGGCGATAACCTTTGCCTTCTTTATAGCTTTTGAAAGCAGGGCGCCGGCGCCACCGATGGTGACGAAATATACAGCCCGGTGCTTTTTAATAGCCTCTTTTACTTCTTCCGAGCGGCTGCCCTTGCCTATCATAGCCCTCAATCCAACGGTTAACAGGGGCGGGGTATAAATATCCATGCGGCTACTGGTGGTGGGTCCGGCGGAACCGATAATCTGCCCCGGGCGGGCTGGAGATGGGCCCATATAATACAGGGTCTGCCCTTCAATATTGAAGGGTAATTCTTCGCCGTTATTTATTGCCTGCACCAGCCTCTTATGGGCGGCATCGCGGGCGGTATATACCACCCCGGAGATAAGCACCCTGGTACCGACCTTAAGTTTTTCAACTGCTTCAGCCTCAAACGGGGAAGTAATATTTACGGCATCCATTACAGTATAGCCTCTTTATGGCGGGCGCTATGACATTGCAGATTAACAGCCACCGGCAAGCTGGCAATATGGGTAGGGAATGTTTCCATATGCACTGCCAATGCTGTATTGACGCCTCCCCAACCCATGACTCCCTGCCCTTCCTTATTAAGCCTTTGCAGAATTTTTTGCTCAATCTCTGCAACATTTGGATCAGGGTTTGAATTTCCCAGAGGACGAAAAAGTGATTTTTTTGCAAGTAG
>DAOVXW010000157.1 GCA_030635945.1 Dehalococcoidia bacterium | reverse complement strand
CTTATTGGCCGTCTCGGCCTTGTTCAATCCCTGCAGCATGCCATAATGTTTCTCGTTGAGCCGCCAGCTGCGGTGCACCGGGATCCACATGAGGTCCATGCGCTCCAACGCCAGCCAGAGGGTTTTAATCGCCCTGTTGAGGTATGAGGTGAAGGCCACCTTTGGGCTTATGCCATTTTCTTTTAATACTATCCCGGCCTTCTTGGCCTCCTCCACACCCTGCTCCGAGAGCCCGACATCTTTCCACCCGGTAAAGCGGTTTTCTTTGTTCCATTCGGATTGGCCGTGGCGGAGTAAAATTAACTTGTACATCTTTTTGATATTTTTTTCAAAATTAGTAAAGTTTCTGCTATCAACAATCTTAAAAAGGGTTGAGTGTTGAGTGTTGAGTGTTGAGTTAGTTATAAGTTTTAAGTGATTAGCTAGGAAGATTATTCTGCTTTTAGTGCGACATTTTCTCAAAATGGGTATTAATAAGTAGAACAATCTTATTAGCATGGACAAGCCAAAAATTCTTGATAGAACTTTTCAGTTCTCATTGAAAATCATTGAACTCTTTAACCAATTACAAATTGATAATGAGTACATTATATCCAAACAATTATTAAGAAGTGCTACTAGTATTGGAGCAAATGTTCATGAAGCATCTGCTGCATTTAGTAAAAGAGATTTTGCTTATAAAATGTCGATTGCTTCAAAAGAAGCCCGGGAAACACAATATTGGCTTAAGTTGTTAGATCAAAGTAAAATAGTCCAGTACGACCTAACATATTTTAAAGAAGAAATTATCAATATTATCAATATCACAACAGCAATAGTTAAGACAGCGCAAAAGAGTTTGAGTTAAAAGTAAGTAGCAACTCTAAAACTAATCACTAACTCAACACTCAACACTCAACCCTCAACCCTCAACACTTATAGTAAATGGCGAAGTGCGAATTTTGCTATCTTTACCACCCTAAATAAATACCACCAACGAATGAATTACTTCAACAAACTCAATAACATCATCGGATGGCTCATATTTCTTCTGGCGTCGATGGTGTATATCATCACTTCTGAGCCCACGGCCAGCTTCTGGGATTGTGGGGAATACATTGCCACGGCCTATAAGCTGCAGGTCGGCCACCCGCCGGGAGCACCGCTGTTTCAGCTGCTGGGGCGCTTCTTCAGCCTTTTTGCCTTTGGCGACACGGCCCTGGTGGCCCGCATGGTGAACACCATGTCGGCACTCTCCTCCTCCTTCACCATCCTCTTCCTGTACTGGAGCATCGTGATGCTGGCAAGGAAACTCTATGAGAAAGGAAAAGAGCTGCAACGCGGACATATGTTTGCCATCTTCGGTGCCGGCATCGTAGGCTCACTGGCCTATACCTTTTCTGATTCATTCTGGTTCTCAGCTGTTGAAGGCGAGGTGTATGCCATGTCTTCATTCTTTACGGCCATTGTATTCTGGGCCATCCTCAAGTGGGAACGTATATCGGACGAAAAGCATTCCGACCGCTGGCTGATCCTCATAGCATACCTCATGGGCCTTTCCATCGGGGTGCATCTGCTCAACCTGCTGGCCATCCCGGCCATCACCCTGGTATACTATTACAAAAGATTTAATCCCACACGCAAGGGTGCTATCATCGCCTTCGGAGCCAGCATCGTGATCCTGTCCGCGGTAATGTACGGCATCATCCCCGAGGTGGTCAAGCTTTTTGCCACCACCGAGCTTCTGTTCGTAAACAGCCTAGGTCTGCCCTTCCACACCGGAACGGTATTCTTTGCCCTGCTGCTCATCGGACTGCTGGCAGCCGGCATACTCTATAACCGCCGTAAGATACCCTCCATGCTTATCCTGGTGTATGTGCTGGGCGGCATCATGGCCTTGCTCATACTGCTGGAGTCATCCTCCGCAGGCTCATTCCTCATCCGGCTTATCGTGGTCGGCGCCGTGGCGGCCATGTTCTGGTTCACCCGCACAAAGGGTGCTATGCAGAACACTATCATACTGTCGATAGTGTTCCTCCTCATCGGCTACTCCTCTTTTATCATGCTGATCATTCGCTCCAATGCGGCCACACCCATCAACGAGAACAGCCCCAAGGATGCCATCAGCCTGCTGTCGTACCTCAACCGTGAGCAATATGGCGACTGGCCGAAAATTTACGGACAATATTATAATGCCGAGGTGATAGAACGCAAAGATGGTAATCCTGTTTACCGCCGCGACAACAGGGCCGGGGAATATGTTATCATCGACGACAAAAAAGGTACTGTGTCGGTGTACGATCCCAGGCATATGACCATCTTCCCACGTATGTGGAACAACACCGAGCAGCGTTACATTAACGATTATAAGAACTGGGCCGGGATCAGCAACGACCCGGATAGCGAGAAGATACCCACCTTCGGTGAGAACCTGCAGTACTTCTTCCGTTACCAGCTCGGCCATATGTACTGGCGCTACTTCATGTGGAACTTTACCGGCAGGCAGAACGACCTGCAGGGTGGCTATGGCAACCTCATCAACGGCAACTGGATCAGCGGCATCACCTTCCTTGATGAAGCAAGGCTGGGACCGCAGACAGGGCTGCCGGATAACTTCAAAAATGACGCCCGCAACAAATTTTATTTCCTCCCTATGATACTCGGCATCATCGGGCTGGTATTTCATTTCCGTCGCAGTTCCCGTGACGGCTGGATGGTGGCACTGCTCTTCCTGATGACCGGGATGGCCATCACCATTTACCTCAACCAGCATTCTCCACAGCCGAGGGAGCGGGATTACGCCTATGCGGCATCTTTCTTTGCCTTTGCCATCTGGATAGGGCTGGGTGTGCTCG
>DAOVXW010000052.1 GCA_030635945.1 Dehalococcoidia bacterium | reverse complement strand
TTGGGATTTTCGCTTGGGAATTTTGCCAGCCTGTTTATTTCTTCTTCCGCCTGCTTGCGTTCGGTGATATCCAATACCTCAGAGCGGCTGGCTACCACCCTGCCTTCCTTATCGCATATCGGCCTAACCGATAGATTAGCCCACAGCTTACTGCCATCCGCCCGGCGCATCTCCAATTCCTCGTTATGAATTTCCTCGCCGTCAAGAAACTCCTTAAAAAATCCCTGGGCCTTCACTTTACCATTTGGTGTATCTGCATACAGGTCGAATATAGGTCTCCCCACCAGTTCATACCGGCTGAAACCAAATAGCTCTGTGGCTCTGCGGTTAGCCTGCCTAATACGGCCATCTATCCCCACCGAAAAGTAAGCGTTGGGAGCTTCTTCGTAGAGGTCCTGATATTGTTCTTCGCTGTGCTTCAGATTTCTAAATAAAAGGTTGAAAGGCTTGACGATAGTTGTCTCAACAATGGCTTTGTAAATCAGATAGAAGGAGATGATCTTTAAAAAATGCCCGATGAGATTGGAAAGGTCATAAACGGAGACGTAGAAGGTAAAGGCCAATTCAGCACAAATGGTCAATATAATAGCCCCAAACAACAGGCGGAGTACTTTAGCATCAAACTCCCTTCGTTTTCGGTACATAACGAAAATCGAAGCCAGCAGAATCACAGAGATTATATATTCGCTGATCTTTTTAAAAGGAGTCAGTCCGGAGTCTTCGATAAAGGAGGCAGGGAAAATATCCCAGTAGAAAATTGACGTCAGTATAAGTGAAATAACCAGTGCATAACCGAAAAACATGGTATTGGATTTTATTCTGCGACCAATGAAAAAAGGAGCAATGAGAAGAGAAACAGCCTGTAAATATCTGGCTGAAATCCAGAGCTGGGTAGGCAGATTCGCCCCGTATTCAGGAAAGACGCCCATACCTGAATATGCAAGCGTATGAACCAAGTCTAAGCCGCCGATGAAAAAGTAGGCAATCCCTATAGCGATAAAGTAGTTATTATCCAGAAAACGGCGCGAATTCCAGATGATGATAAAAATGGCGAAAGCTACGACAATACTGAATAGTTCGGCGATGCTATGAAAAAGAAGGTAGTTGTAAACGCTGGAGACATATAATGCAAAAAAAATAAACGCACCGGCGATGGTTACCGGATGCCAGAGTAACTTCCTGATTATTTCCGGCCACGAAAAGACATTGTTCATGGTTACCTTACCCGCAAATGATATAGGCATACCATTGAGCCGTCAAGTCAGCCTGTTCCAAGTGGGGTTAATCTTCAGATCTATAAAACAGGATTCAGTTTGATTGTATACCTGTTGCATTAAAATGGATGCATTGACATGAACTGCACAGTCTATTATTATGACAATCAGGTAGGTCGGAGATTATATGAAACAATGCCGAATACTGGTAGTCGAAGATGATGAACGAATCCTGAATTTCCTCAGGTCCAAGCTGAAAGCTTCAGGGTATGAGGTATCAACGGCCAATGATGGAGTTCAGGGTTTGGAACAAGCGCAGGCTCAGGAGCCTAACCTGATTGTGCTTGACCTGCTCATGCCGAAGATGAGTGGCCTGGATATGCTTAGGGAGCTGCGTAGTTTTTCATCTATTCCGGTAATTATTCTCACTGCTAAAGGTGATGATATTGATAAAATCAAAGGATTCCAGCTAGGTGCCGATGACTACCTTACCAAGCCATTCAATCCTGATGAATTGATTGCCCGGATAGAGGCAGTTATGCGCCGCGTTGAACAGTTAAAACGTTTGGATATTCCGGAAAAGATTAGCCTGGGGCAGATAACTATCGACTTCAAGAGGCATGATATCTCTGTAGGGGATGAGGAACGGTATCTAACGCGAACCGAGTGGTTTTTATTGAGTCAGCTTGTTAAAAACGCGGGCCGCCTTATGCTTTACGAGAATTTACTTACCCAAATCTGGGGGCCCGAGTACCGCAACGATGTTCAACTCCTCAGAACATGCATCAGCCGGTTACGAAGGAAGATTGAAACCGATCCGGATAATCCAAAGCTTATCCGCACCATCCCGAGATCCGGCTACATCCTGGATAAACCGGTATCTCAATAAGTCAGGGTGCTTCCGATTAAATGGTTTCCGTATAAGCCGAACTTCCTCCGGAAATCCAAAATCTATACTGTTATAATTTCGTAACTTTTTCCCCTTTCATTTTATGACTTCGTTATTATCAATCCTTTATATTATTTCTGAGAACCTTTTTATTCAGGAAACTGAACATTATTCAATAAATTGAGGAGGTGCCGGCTATGTTCAAAAAGAAACGAGGGCTGTGTAAAGAATTAATTTCCCGAAAGCCATTTAGTGAATTAAAGGAGCTGGGACATTGTTTTCAGGATAAATTAAGGCAGCCATTTCTACCTGTAGCATGGAGGCAGGCACCGGTAGCTGAGATAGAGTATGCCCCGGTGATAGAAGTGTTTAAAGGAAATTAAAATGCCCGATGGAAAGAGAATCGCCATCCTGGTTGAAGAAGGGTTCGAAGATTCAGAACTTATCGAGTCAATGAAAGCTATGAAGAACACCGATATCGGGGTGTTAATTATAGGCAGCGGTTCCAGGGAGGCTTACACAGGTAAAAGAGGCATCATTACCGTGACAGCAGATATCACCGCCGGGGAAGCGAATGCCGAAACTTTTGATGGCGTCATCATACCCGGAGGCTATGCTCCTGATAAAATGCGCCTGCATCAACCAATGATTGACCTGGTCAGGAAGGCTCATGACCAGGATAAGGTAATTGCTGCTATTTGCCATGGACCACAACTCCTCATCTCGGCTGAAATAGTGAGGGGGCGCCGTGTCACCTCATGGCCTACCATAGCGGTGGACCTCAGAAATGCGGGGGCAGAATGGGTCGATGCTCCCATAGTTCAGGATGGAAACATAATCACGGCACGCAGACCGGCAGACCTGCCAAGATTTAACGAAGCAATAATCCAAGCCATTTAAGGCTAAACCAGAATGGTTTAAATCCGGATAGCTGCCAAATATGAATGTGGCAGAGGATATTATAAAAAAGTAAATCAAAGGAGGAAAAAACAATGCTAACCAATGCACCAATTCATCCAACATTACCTGTGGTTGATCTAGAGAGGGCTAAGAGATTCTATGAACAGAAACTTGGCCTTAAAGTTACCCGCACCGACCCGTCTCCGGGAGCTGTTTTGCAGGCTGGGGAAGGCACAAAACTCTACATCTATCAACGCTCAGCCACCAAAGCCGATCATACTGCCGCTTCGTTCACTATTACGGATGTTGAAACCGCCGTAAAGGAGCTCAAGGCAAAGGGTGTCGTCTTTGAGGAAATTGATATTCCGGGTATGGGGGTTAAGACCATAGATGGTATTGCCACGATGGGTGAGATGAAAGCAGCCTGGTTCAAGGACACCGAGGGAAACATTCTATCAATAAATAATATGTAAATGATTGTTCCGCCAGAGGCGAGGTTATATACAACCATAAGCTTCCAGGATTATAATCATCATCGCTGATTATAATCCTGGAACATTTCAGAAGAGGGAGGAATATTATGACTGAAAGTGTTTATAAATTCATTGAGCTCGTAGGAACCAGTACGGAGTCCTGGGAAAAAGCGGCAGCGGTGGCAGTAAAGCTGGCTTCAAAAACATTACACAATCTACGCATAGCCGAAGTTAAAGAATTGGATATGCACATTGAAGATGGGAAAATTGCCGTTTACCGTGCCAAGATAAAGATCTCTTTCAAGATTGAGGCTGCAGATTAACCGATGCCCCTCTTATATTTCCCCTCTTGTTATAAAAGCAAGGACTTTTTTCCTACGCAGCAGAAACCAGGCAAACCAGATAATAATACCTGCTCCAATCAGTTCCGGTATATATACTGCCGGGTTTGACAGTAGGGTTTTAAGGGTATTCTGAATCCAATCGGTTATATCTCCCCTGGGAAAAGCAAAGCCAAAAACCGGCCAAAGCAGAGTTTGATGCTCCTGCCACATCTGATCGAGTACAAGGTGCACCAGTGTGCCGAAGGTAATTACAAGCAACCATAACTGGCTGCGGCTGCGGTAAAGATATAATCCGATGAGGGCTATGATTATAAAAAACAAAAGGGTATGAGCGAATATTCGGCCATTGCTCAAAGTCTCTCTGAAAAACAGGTGCCCCAGCGGTTTATCAATGATATCCGGCAGCAGGGCGCCTATAAACAGCAACCTTATATCTACATACTTCCCAAGAGTGGTTAGCCAGGACGATATTCGTCGCAGCGGGCGGATAGGCAAAGGCAGTACCTGTTCAGGGAAAGGCCGGCGCGTCTCGACGGCACCATCCTCAATCTTTTTTAAGAAACTGCCCTTTTTCAAAGCGCCTGTTACCAGCACTGCCGCACCTAAGGCAATCCCCGTATGGGCCAGTAAAAGCATATTGCTCCTATTTTTTATGATAAGTAAGATTGTAAACCAGGCAATTCCACCGGATGGGAAGCGGTAATTGTTACTCTATCAATCTTTCCAGCGTTAAAATATCATTAATCTTTACCCAGGAGCCATCATAATCTATAATGCCCTCTTTTTTCATCACAGCCATCTCCCGTGACAGCGATGGCCTGGGTATACCGAGATAATCGGCAAGTTCATGTCTTTTCATCTGTACCATAAAAGCAGTTTTACTGGTTTGCCTGTTTTCCTCCAGCAGATAGCTGCTTATCTTGCCCCTGACACTTTTAGCCGATAAATGCTCTATCTTCTTGTTCAGCATCAGGGCTTTGTTGGATAGTATATTCAGCATATTCAATATAAGGATACTATGCGCAGGGCATATATTGGAGCAGTTTCCCCGTATCTTGTCGGGCGGTAGAAATAACAGCTGGCAATCTTCATTGGCAATTACGGTAACCGGCCAGGTCCTGTCATTGGAAAAAGCCGCCGTCTCGCCAAAGATACTCCCGGAGCCCAGAATCCCAAGCATAATACGATTGCCGGAATATGTCTCTCTGGTAAGGGCAACCTTGCCACTCGCCACGATTCCTATGCCGGAAAGAGGGGTACCGCAAAGAGCTACAATCTCCCGGTATTTATACCTTTTTACTCTGGGCTTGAGGCATCCAAGCATCGTATTCAGTTCTTCCTTATCTATCCCCCTGAACAGGGGGGCTGTCTGTAAAACATCAATCCATTCACGGTACATTCTTTTAACATCTCCTTATTTACAATAATGGTAACATATGTTACCGCTTATATGCCATTATTATATTACCTTAGTTATAGTAGTGCAATATGAGTGCTATAGAAAAAAGGGAGGTAACTTT
>DAOVXW010000123.1 GCA_030635945.1 Dehalococcoidia bacterium | reverse complement strand
GGCAAGCAAAACAGGTGCCCGGATTGAGGCCGAACGAGTGCCGGTTCACCCCGTGGCTAAAAATAATTTTAAAGAGCATGCACTTGAAATGGCTCTGGCTGGCGGCGAGGACTACGAGCTGCTATTTACCGCCAGTAATGATATCATTGGCAAGGTCGGCAAGGTGATTTCCTGCCCGGTAACAATTATCGGTGAGATAACAGCCGATGATACAAGTAAAATAACTATTGTTGATAAGAATGGTAAACCACTGGAAATAGCCAAAACAGGCTGGCAGCATTTTAAGACAGAAAGCTGAATTATCTTATTCTATGGAGCGCTTTAATTTAATCAGCCATAATCCGTCAGAAACCCATCGGTTTGGAGAAAACATCGGCAGGCTGGCGATGCCGGGTGATATTTTCCTGCTGGTGGGCAAGCTGGGAGCGGGTAAAACCTGCCTTGCCCAGGGCATTGCCCGCGGGCTGGGGATAGAAGAATATATACCCAGCCCCTCTTATGTCCTTATTCGTGAGTTTTACGGCCGGTTACCGCTGTACCACATCGACCTCTATCGCCTTGACCTTCCGCAGGAGATTGCCGACCTGGGGCTGGATGACTATTTATACGGCAGGGGTATCTGTGTGATAGAATGGGCTGAAAAAGGATCCAGCCTTATGCCGCCGGAGCATATGATCATCAGGATAGACTACCTCGACGATACCGAGCGCAGCTTTCAGCTGGAGGCGTATGGCCGGCACTATATGGAAATGCTTGATAAATTAAAGATTGAGAAAGATTGATGTATCTGGCGATAGACACTTCAACCAATAATGCCAGCCTGGCTATCATTAAGGAAGGACAGGTGCTGGCAGAACTCACCTGGCTCAGCCAGCAGAACCACTCCGTAGAGCTTATGCCCAACCTTAACCGGTTACTGGAAGAAACAAAAACAAAGCTAAAATCCACAGATGGTATTATTGTCGCCATTGGGCCCGGCAGCTTTAACGGATTGCGGGTCGGCGTCAGCACAGCCAAGGGACTGGCTTTCAGCATGGGGGTACCTCTGGTCGGCATCAATACTCTGGAAGCGACTGCTTACCAGTATACCGAAACCGGGCTGCCTGTCTGCCCGATACTAAACGCCGGCAGGGGCGAGATTGCCACTGCTATCTACCAGAAGAAGGATAATAAGTGGTGCCAGATTAGCAACCAGCAAATAACTACGACGGACGACCTTATTGCGCACATAACCGATAAGACTATCTTTTGCGGTGAGCCGGCAATAGACGTCCTGGAGCAACTCAAGGATAAATTGGGGCGAAAAGCGATCATACCATCCCCTGCTTCAAGATTGCGGCGGGCCGCTTTCCTCGCCGAACTGGGAATAAAAAGGCTTGAGGCTGGCGATCATGATGCGCCGGCTAGCCTGCAGCCCATCTACCTGAGACTGCCGCCGATTACTCAGCCGAAACGTCCAATCCAGATAATAAAAACCGAGCAATAAAGAAAGGAATAAAATGGAAAAAACACTGGTTCTTATAAAGCCTGACGCCATGCAAAGGGGTCTGGCCAACACCATCTTAAGCCGCCTGGAGAAGCTGGGTCTAAAACTGATAGCCCTGAAGATGCTACACCTGGATAAGCAGTTTGCCCAACAGCACTATGACATTCATAGAGATAAACCTTTCTTTAGCAGCCTGGTAGATTATATAAGCTCAACCCCGATAGTAGCCGCCGCCTTTGAGGGAGACAAAGCCATAGAGCAAGCCAGGAAAGCGATGGGTGCCACCGACCCAGCAAAATCTGAAGCGGGTACTATAAGGGGTGACTTCGGGGTGGATATTGAGCATAATTCCGTTCACGGCTCCGATTCGGCAGAGTCCGCCGAGAGAGAAATCAGTCTGTTTTTTACCGAGGAGGAGATTTTCTCATCATAGCCGGTTTATTGAATCCTGATCACCGGGTTTGCCCGGCTCCATAGCTCATCCAGCTTATAATACTCACGCTCGGTGGGGGCAAATATGTGGATGACGACATCACCGTAATCAAGCAGCAACCATCCCGAATCCACGGTGCCCTCGCGGTGACGGGGTGAAATGCCCTCCTTCTTCAATGAATGTAATATCTCGTTGTATATGGCATTAATCTGCCGGCTGGACTGACCGCTGCACATAACGAAGTAATCGGCAAAGCTGACAATACCCCGCACATCAAGCAGCACGATATCGGCTGCCTGCTTATCGCTGGCATTTTCAACTGCTTTACGCGCTACTTCTATAGCTTCCAGACTTTTTACTCCTGTAACAGAATGCTTGCATAACATTATATCATAACCACAGAACAACAGGCGTGATATACTGTATAGAATGGCAGGTTTGCTTTTCGGCACCGCCGGTATTCCTTTCAGTACATGGCCACGGACGACAATAGACGGTATCAACCGTGTCGCCGAGCTGGGGCTAAATTGTATGGAGCTGGAATTTGTTCAGGGGGTATACCTTAAAGAAGAAGATGCCATAGCGGTAGCCGATGCAGCCCGAAAAGCTGGCATCAGGCTGTCTGCTCATGCCCCCTATTTTCTTAATTTCAACGCACACGAGCCGAGAAAGCTGAGAGCCAGCCAGGGATATTTGTTAAAAGCCGCCCGTATCGCCTCAATCTGCGGTGCTGAAAGCGTGGTTTTCCACGCTGGCTTTTATCTTGGCGACCCACCGCAAGAAACCTACCAGACAATTAAAAAATACCTGGCGGAGGTGGTTACTAAAATGAAGGAGGAGGATATCCGGCTGCTGTTAAGGCCAGAGGTCAGCGGCAAGGGTAGCCAGTTCGGCAGCCTGGAGGAAATACTGGAGCTCTGTACCAAACTGGAGGGGTTAGCCCCCTGTATTGATTTCGCCCATTTGCACGCCCGCAACGGCAGGTTCAACTCATACCCGGAATTCACCTCGGTTCTTGAGCAGGTAAGGGAAAGACTGGGTGATGACGCCCTTAAAAGCCTGCACCTGCATATCTCCGGTATTGAATTCGGCGCCAGGGGAGAAAGAAGACACCTGGAGCTGCAAAATTCAGACCTGCAATATAATGAGTTATTAAGAGCGCTGAGGGATTACGATGCCGGGGGAAATGTTATCTGCGAAAGCCCCAACCAAGAGGAGGATGCCCTTTTACTCAAGGCAAGCTATAACGCCCTCTCCCCGAATAACTGATACTATATTCTTGTCCCGGCTAATGGCTATTCTTTTTTTACACCTGTTTCTGGTATAATATAGTAAGAGAAACATTAGAAACGC
>DAOVXW010000093.1 GCA_030635945.1 Dehalococcoidia bacterium | reverse complement strand
AGATGGTTAACATAATAGATTGGGCACTAACTAGAGGCAATTTCCCTAATAGTAGAATCTTACAATTACAGTTACCTAATAAGCTCTGCTTTGATTTTGTTTGCTTTTCTGAGCAAGGTGTTAACTGATTGAGTCAATTCAGTAGCATAGGTAATGAATAATTGTCCAATAGGTTTTTTATTAGATATTGCCTTTTTTACTTCATCGATAGCATCCTTAGGGAAACCTTGTTCTGAAGGTAACGTATGAAGTGTATTATATTGCCTGATACACATGAACTTTGCAAGAGCATATATGATATTAAGAAAATCTTCGAACAAGTCTCTTTGAAAGCTCTCGCTAATAATCGTTTCTATCGAAATAGCTCTTGAGAAACTCGTACCATATCGCATTAATATATTTGCGTCACGCACCTTTTGTGAAGCTGAAATATCTGGGGTGACGCTTGCATTCTTAATATATTCTGCCCACTCAATAATCTCATTTAATAATCTTTCTTTGTGCTCTTGCTTCTGCAAACTTTGGGTATGCAAAATTGATGCTACACCTATTCCAAGTGCGACGATGACAGCACTTAGGGTTACCCAATCTCAAACTTCCATACCCTCATTATACCACGAATCATTGTCTTATTATGTTAACCCATCATCTGTCCATACCAGCGGGGCATAAAATCCCCCTTGGTCCCCTTTTATCAAGGGGGATACATAAGCTTCTCCTTTTGCTAAAGGGAGATTGAGAGGGATTTAAGCCACCAGTGGGTTGCCAAAGAAAACTTAATAACCCCAATAATGGGAAAGCCCGGCAGGGCCTAAATTCTCCAAAAACTGAACCACCAATTAAGCCCCTGAACTCATTGTGAATACCAAACTATTCAAAAAGAATTTAAGGGGCCTGGATTTTGATTACAGAGCGTCATTTTTGGAGGGGGTTTTAGAGGGTGGCGACGGGGTGGGTTAATTGCTGGCTGACCAGTTCCATCAGCCCGGTCAAACCCCATCGCCGGGTGGCCGATATCATTACCGTCTTTTCTCCGGCGGATTGGTCGGCAAGATACTGGACGGCGCTTTCCTCGTCCCATTTCCGGTCATCTGCCAACAAAAGGTCGATTTTATTCAATGCGGTTATCCGGGGCTTGCCGGTGAGATTGAGGTCGGCCAGAATGTCCTCCACCGTCTGGCATTGCTCGGCGGCATCCGGCGAAGAGAGGTCAACGATGTGCAGCAATAGCGCCGCTTCATCCAGCTCTTCCAGTGTTGCCCGGAAAGCGGTAATGATGGCCGGGGGCAGTTTTCGGATAAAGCCGACGGTGTCCGTTATCAGTATTGTTTTGCCGCCGGGAAGCATCAGGCGCCGGGTGGTCGGGTCCAGCGTGGCAAATAGTTTCCCCTCGGTAAAAACGCCGGCCTGGCAGAGGGCATTAAGCAAGGTGCTTTTCCCGGAATTGGTATAACCCACCAGGGATACTACCGGTATACCGCTTTTAAGTCGCTTCTGACGATAGAGGGCGCGGTGCTTCCTTACCTCTTCAATCTGTTCTTTCAGGAGGTGTATTTTTCGGCTGATGAGTCGCCTGTCGGTTTCAAGCTGCGACTCTCCGGGGCCTCTTGTGCCGATGCCACCCCCCAGCCTCTCCAGATGGCTCCACTGTCCGGCAAGTCGAGGCAAAAGGTACTGGTGTTGCGCCAGTTCAACCTGCAGCTGCCCTTCACGGGTATGAGCACGCCGGGCAAAAATATCCAGAATCAGCGCCACACGGTCGATAACCTTTACTTTCAGTGCTTCTTCCAGGTTGCGTTGTTGCAGCGGTGTCAGTTCATCATCAAAGATAACAATATCGTAGCCGGCCTGGTCCTTTATGGCGGTTAATTCCTTCAGCTTTCCCTTACCGACGTAATGCGTCCTGGTAGGCGCGGGTAATTTCTGGATAATTCTGCCGATCACGCTGGCGCCGGCGGTACCGGTCAACAGTGCCAGTTCGTCAATTGATGCCTTGGCCGACCCCCGGCCCGTGGTTTCTCTTGACTCCACCGCTACCAGGAAGGCCCGTTCTGGCGCGTTTCTGGTGAGAACTGTATTCCTCGTAATAGCCCTCTTTATGTCAACTTACTTTTTAGCCGCCCGCCGGCGGGTATTACGCCAGACTGACAGCCGCGATAGTCCTTTAACCAGGGCTGCATCCGGTATGGTCAGGGACAATCTAACGTACCCTTCTCCCTGCTTCCCATACCCTATTCCGGGCGTAACCGCCACCCCCACTTGCTCCAGTAAATCAGCCGTAAGGTCCATTGAGTTATAACCTTGCGGTACTTTCGCCCAGATGTAAAGGCTTGCCTTCGGCGGTTCTGCCTTCAGTCCAATTTCATTCAGCACTTCGATTATCAGGTCACGGCGTCTCTGGTAAATGGCATTGTGTTCCTGGATGCAGTCCTGCGGTCCGGAGAGAGCTTCTATGGCCGCATACTGAATCGCCTGCGGAATTCCAGAGTCTAAATTCGACTTCAGTCTCATCAGTGCGTTTATCATGGTGGCATTGCCAACGGCCATCCCTATGCGCCAGCCGGTCATATTGTAGCTTTTGGATAGAGAATGAAATTCCACACCGATATCTCTGGCTCCCTCTGCCTGCATGAAGCTCACCGGTTGATACCCGTCATAAGCAACCTCGGTATAAGGGCCGTCATGGCAAACCACCAGGTCGTGCTGCTTGGCAAACTTAACGACCCGGTTAAAAAACTCAAGGTCGGCGACGGCAGCGGTGGGGTTATTTGGGTAGTTTATCCAGAGCAGCCGGGCTCTCTCAAGGACATTTTGAGGGACGGAATCAAGGTCGGGCAGCCAGTTGTTCTCCTCCTTGAGCGGCAGGTAATATGGCTCACCATCAGCCAGCATGGTACTCACCGAGTAGACCGGGTATCCCGGGTCAGGCACCAGGGCGATATCGCCATTGCCGATGAAGCAAAAAGAAATATGGCCGATTCCCTCTTTGGACCCTATCAGTGGCAATATTTCTTTATCCGGGTCAAAGGAAATGTCAAAGCGTCGTTTATACCAATCAGCCACCGCCCGGCGCAGTTCAAGCAGGCTCTCTGACTCCGGATAGCGATGATTTGCCGGGTTGCGGGCCGCCGCACAGAGCCGATCGATAACGTGCTTCGGTGTGGGAATATCCGGGTCACCAATGGCAAAACTGATGACCTCCTCGCCCTTGGCTTTTTTCTCGGCGATCTTGCGGCTGATTTCAACAAACAGGTATGGCGGTAGTTTTTCAAGACGCTTAGCTAATCTCATTCTTTACTCCTTAGTCTGGCCATTCTCCAGAAAAAACTGTTTCTGCCGGGCCGGTCATCAATACTTCTCCAGCCCCATCCCACTCCAGCTGCAATGTGCCACCCGGCAGTTTTATGTTAACTTTACTGCCGACATAGTCGCAAAGCTGTGCCGCTACGGCTACCGCGCAGGCACCGCTTCCGCACGCCAGCGTTTCCCCGGCGCCACGCTCCCAGGTGCGGACCTCTATTTCTCTCTTATTTAACACGCGGGCGACCTCAAAATTAACCCGCCGCGGGAAAATGGCAAGATGTTCCACCTCTGGCCCAATCCGGGACAGCGGAAAATCGGCTACCGGGTCATCCCGAAAATAAACCGCGTGCGGATTTCCCATCGAGACGAAGTTGAGCAGCAGGTCAACACCGTCAATACCTACTGGATAGCTCATCATGGTTTTTATGTAAACTATTTTCTCCCTGCCCTGCTCAATATGCACCGGAATATCGCCAGCCTCGAATACGGGCCTGCCCATACCCGCCTGAATACTGATGAGATTGCCGTTTTCTTTCTTAAGCTTGAGCTGTCT
>DAOVXW010000141.1 GCA_030635945.1 Dehalococcoidia bacterium | reverse complement strand
TGCTGATTACAAAAGAACATAATATCCTTGCTACTGATTTTCGTTATATGGAGCAGGCGGAGAAACAGGCTTCAGGTTTTGAAATTATCCAGACTGAAGGCAGATTGGAAGACTGGCTTCCCGATCTAATCGGTAGGCTTTCCGTTAAAAATATCGGTTTTGAATCCGTCCATTTAAATTATTCCATTTACAATCGGCTTTCTAATATATTGGCAACTTTAAAACCTGAAATCAGCCTGGTTCCTTTATATGGGTCGGTAGATTCACAAAGAGCTGTCAAAGAACCTGAAGAAGTGGAATTTATCACCAAAGCGGTAGCTTTGGCTGATGCCGCCGTCAAATATTCCATTGATACCATTAAGCCCGGGGTGACAGAGCTTGAAGTAGCCTGGGAGACGGAAAAATACCTGCGTGAAAATGGCAGCCAGCCCCTTCCTTTTTATATAATTATTGCCTCGGGACCCAATTCGGCACTGCCGCATGCCAGACCAACAGAGCGTAAAATAAAACTGGGCGAGCCGGTTCTTATAGACCTGGGGGCAAAGTTCCAGAATTATACAAGCGATATAAGCCGTACTATATGCTTGGGTGAACCTGATAATACTTTCAAGAAAGTCTATGGCATCGTCCTGAGAGCGCAGCAGGCAGCCATAGACGGGATTACGGATAGAATAAATGGTACACAAGCCGATAGTCTGGCAAGGGAGTTAATTGAGCATTCCGGCTACGGTAAGCAATTCGGTCATAGCCTTGGTCATGGCCTGGGGGTTACAATCCATGAGGAGCCTTATCTTCGCCAGAACTGCGGAGATAAGCTTGCCGATAATATGGTATTTACAATTGAACCCGGTATTTACATATCCGGCTGGGGTGGAATTCGGCTGGAGGATACTGTAATACTAGAAAATGGTAAAATAAGAGTGCTTTCACAGGCTAATAAATTTGATTTTGGGAGTTTTAAATGCTAAACAGTACCGAGCTAAGAAAAGGCGTAATCATTGAATTGAACGAAAAGTTGTACCAGGTTATTGAATACAAACATATCAAAATGAAGCGAACGGCACTGGTGCGTCTCAAGCTCAGGGATATAATCGGCGGCCATACAATAGAACAGACATTCCAGTCTAATGATAGATTTGCACGGGCACGGCTTGAATACCGCCGTATGCAGTATCTATATAATGATGGTGGTATATATCACTTTATGGATGAAGAGAACTTTGAGCAAATACCATTGAATATCTCCCAGCTTGGCGACGCTATCAATTTTTTAAAGGAGAATATATCTCTTGAGATATCAAGTTACAAGGATGAAATAATAGGCGTAGAGTTGCCCATCACTGTCGAGCTTGAGGTAACCAAGACTGACCCCGGTTTTAAGGGTAATACGGCAACCGGCGGAACAAAGCCGGCTAAAATGGAAACCGGTATCATATTACAGGTACCCCTTTTTGTTAATGAGGGAGATATTATAAAGGTCGATACCCGCAACGCAAGTTATCTGGAAAGGGCTAGCCAGTAATTTGCTGAAAGCAGATCTGCATATCCACACCGAATACTCAATGGATTGCGCTAACTCTTTGGATAAAATTGTTGAACGCTGCCTTGAACTTGGGATTAACTGCGCAGTCATAGCTGACCACGGCACGATAGAAGGGGCGCTAAAGCTTAAGAAAATAGCTCCGTTTACCGTGGTTATAGCCGAAGAGATACTGACACCGGATGGGGAGATTATGGGCATGTTTCTTAAAGAAAGCATACCCAGCGGCATTTCAGTTTCCGAAGCAATTTCAAAGATCAGAGCTCAAAACGGGCTTGTTTGCATACCTCACCCGTTTGATATATTCCGGCCATCGGCTCTGAGAGGTAAAATCTTAAAGAATATAGCCGACCAGGTTGATATAATTGAGGTATTCAATGCCAGGACACTACCCTTTCAAAGCCAAAATAAAGCCAGGTTATTTGCTGAAAAATATGACCTTATAAAGAGTGCCGGCAGCGATGCCCATACCCTGGCTGAGGTCGGTAACGCCTATGTAGAGATGCCGGAGTTTAATCATCGTGATGATTATCTGCAAGCTCTGGCTAATGGGAATATACACGGACACAAAACAAATCCTCTGGCTCACTTCGCCAGTTTGAAGAATAGAATAATAAAGAGGTTTGGTTAGAACTATGTATAAATTTGCCTGGTTTTCCACCGGTAGGGGTAAGGCCTCCCGCGACCTTCTAAAAACTGCCTATAATGCCATACAAAGAGGTGAAATTAAAGCCGAAATTGAGTTTGTGTTTTGCAGCCGTGAGCCCGGAGAATCTGTTGAAAGTGATAAATTTATTAGCTTGGTTAACAGTTACGGGATACCGCTTTTCTGTTATTCTTATCAAAAGTTTAAAATTGACAAGGATTTCGGTAGCCAGAATGATGGTTTGCCGGAATGGCGTCTTGAATACGACCGTGATGTTATGGAAATGTTTAAAGGCTTCCAGCCAGACCTTTGTATTCTTGCCGGATATATGCTTATCGTGGGCAAAGAAATGTGTACCAGATACGATATGATTAACCTCCACCCTGCCGCCCCAGAAGGCCCCACCGGCACCTGGCGAGAGGTAATCTGGCAGCTTATAGAAAGTAAAGCCACACAAACCGGCGTTATGATACATCTTGTTACTCCAAAGCTGGATAAAGGACCGGTGGTCAGCTACTGCACTTTCCCCATCACCGCTACCGCATTCGATAGTTACTGGCAGCTTTTGAAGGGACAGGATATCAGTGAAATTAAAAACCTTCAAGGGGAAAACTATCCATTATTCAAACTCATCCGCCAGCATGGGCTGAAAAGGGAGTTTCCATTAATACTGGCTACGATGAAGGCGTTCAGCCAGGGAAGAGTAAAAATAATAGATGGTAAATCCATCGATTCAAATGGAATAATGTTAAGCGGCTATAACCTAACTGCTGAAATAGATAATCTTATCAGTGAATAATAATCGCTGATGGTATTATTTCTTTTTTCTCTTT
>DAOVXW010000009.1 GCA_030635945.1 Dehalococcoidia bacterium | reverse complement strand
CCTCTGGTTGCCGGAGGAATAGTGAGGACAACTCGCGGTCCCAAGGGTGGTATTTCGTTAGCCAAGCCGCCGGGACAGATAAAATTAAGCGAAGTAATTCAACTGCTTGAGGGATCAACGGCACCTGTTGAGTGCGTTAACGACCCAATGGTTTGCGATCGTTCAGGGATTTGTGCAACAAGAGATATCTGGGATGAGCTCAAGAAAAAGACCGATAGTATCCTAGAATCGGTAACGATTGAGGATCTGGTTGAGCGCCAGAAACAAAAGATAAAAGCCAAAAAACCGATGTACTACATCTAAAACGAAATACAATAGCTATAATAAATTAAACAAGCGAGGGAACTTATGACCAGGCAAGTTATAGAAATAGAAAAGCTCCATTACAAGACAATTAAGATTCCAAAGCTGACCAGAGGCATTGCCCGGGATTCTACCGAACTTATCGGCAATACACCCCTTGTGAGATTGCAGCATATAACTGAAGGGGTAAAGGCAGATATAGTAGCCAAACTTGAGTCTTTTAATCCCCTTGGCAGTGTAAAGGACAGGATAGGCGTAGCAATGATTGTAGATGCCGAAGAAAAAGGCCTTATAAACAAAAATACGGTTATCGTAGAACCAACCAGTGGCAACACGGGTATTTCCCTGGCCTTTGTTTGTGCCGCTAGGGGCTACAGGCTGATTCTTACGATGCCTGATACAATGTCTCTGGAAAGAAGACAGCTCTTGTCTATCCTGGGTGCCGAGCTTGTATTAACACCCGGGGCAGAGGGAATGCGCGGGGCGGTGAATAAGGCAGAAAATATCGTTGCTGAAAATTCAGGTTATTACATGCCGCAGCAGTTTGAAAATAATGCCAACCCGGAAATACACCAGCTAACAACCGCAGAGGAAATATGGCGAGATACCGAAGGTAAAGTGGATATCCTCATTTCGGGTGTAGGAACCGGAGGCACTATCACTGGCGTATCTGAAGTAATCAAGAAGAGGAAGCCGGAATTCAAAGCTATTGCCGTGGAGCCGTTCGATTCGCCGGTGCTTTCCGGTGGAAAGCCAGGTCCCCATAAGATTCAGGGTATCGGAGCTGGTTTTACGCCTGGCATATTAAGAATGGATCTTATAGATGAAATTATTAAAGTTACCAATGAAGATGCCGGCATTACTGCCAGGAAATTAGCCAAGGAAGAGGGTATACTGGCTGGCATTTCTTCGGGTGCTGCCATCTGGGCAGCACTGGAAGTGGCTAAAAGACCGGAAAATGAAAATAAGCTGATTGTAGTGATTGTGCCGGATACTGGTGAGCGCTATCTATCTACTTGGCTCTTTGACCAACCAAAATAAGCTGAAGATTGCATCAATTAAGGTAAGGGAACATAACCTTGTTTAAAACCCTGAGAGAAGATATTAGAACAGTTTTCGTTAAGGACCCTGCGGCACGAAGTGTAGCCGAGGTTCTCCTTTGCTATCCGGGCTTGCATGCTATCTGGCTTCATAGATTAGCCAACTATTTCTGGGGACACAGGCTTAAACTATTAGCCCGGCTTATCTCGCAGATGACGCGGTTCCTGACGCTTATTGAAATTCACCCTGGCACTACTATCGGCAGAAGATTCTTTATTGATCATGGAGCCGGAGTGGTAATTGGGGAAACAGCCGAAGTGGGTGATGACGTATTGATGTATCAGGGGGTGGTACTCGGTGGAACCAGCCTCAAAAAGAAAAAACGGCACCCAACCATTGGCAATAATGTAGTGATGGGAAGCAGGGCGGTTGCCTTAGGTGATATCACAATCGGAGAAGGAGCCAAGGTAGGTTCGGGTTCAGTAGTAGTAAAATCAGTGCCGGCCGGGACTACGGTGGTAGGCATTCCGGGACGGGTAGTAGAGGACCGCCACAAATCATTTCTTGACCTTGAGCACGGCAAGCTGCCAGACCCAATAGCAGAAGCTATTAAACTAGTACTGAGAGAGCAGGATAATTTTAATGGGCGCCTTAAAAGTGTTGAAGAGTCGTTCGGTATTAAATCCGGTGGATATGATTTACTGAAAAGAAGAAGGGAACTGGTGGAAGATTTCTTCCAGGGAAGTGGAATATAAGTAAAAATGAATTGAAGGGATGAAGCTCGTCATTGACAGTTAATACAAGAGGAATAATAGTAAATGACTAAAGACGCATTAAATAAAATATTTCCAGAACATTTTACAGTCAGCCCTCTCCAGCAGCTTTTAAAAAGCCTGGATGGGAGGAGTGGTCGGGAGGTGATGACAGTGCTATGGATAATGGCCTGCCCCAAGGGGCTAAGATAGTATTAAATTTGAAAATAAGGAGTAGAGCAAATGGCTAAAACAATTGCTGAAATAAATCAGAAAATCAAAGCAGGGCAGGCGGTAGTGGTAAACGCAGAGGAAATAATTGACATCGTAAAGCAAAAAGGTGTCAAGAAGGCAGCGCAGGAAGTAGATGTGGTAACCACCGGGACATTTGGACCGATGTGCTCGTCCGGTGCATATTTCAATATAGGTCATACTCAACCGAGGATAAAACTCGGTGGCGGACGTGTTCATCTGAACGATATCCCTGTCTATACAGGTTTGGCGGCTCTGGATGTTTATATCGGCGCTACTGCTATTCCGGACGACGATCCGAGAAATAAGATATACCCCGGTGAGTTCAACTATGGCGGTGGTCATGTCATAGAAGACCTGTTATCAGGCAAGGACATCAGGCTTATAGCCACTGCTTACGGTACAGATTGCTATCCAAGGAAGAAATTGGAAACTTTGGTAAAGCTGGACGACCTCAATGAAGCGGTATTGTTCAATGTCCGCAATGCCTACCAGAACTACAATGTAGCGGTCAATCTCTCAGACAAGACAATTTATACCTATATGGGAGTAATTAAACCTGGCCTGGGGAATGCTAACTACTGCAGCGCCGGTCAGCTGTCACCACTATTGAATGACCCGCATTACAAAACTGTAGGAATCGGGACAAAAATATTCCTCGGGGGAGGGATCGGATATGTAGCCTGGCAGGGTACACAGCATAACCCGACCGCTCCCAGAGGGGAAAATGGTGTTCCTAAAAGACCGGCAGGCACGCTGGCGGTAATCGGAGACCTGAAACAGATGAAGCCCGAATGGCTTCGTGGCACAAGCATGCTGGGCTATGGTACGACTATAACCGTTGGCCTTGGCCTTCCCATACCCATACTCTCTGAAGAAATCCTCGGCTATGCGGCAGTAAGCGATGCTGATATCCTTGCCCCGGTTGTCGATTATTCAGATGCTTATCCGCAACGCAAAACTGACATATTGGGAGAGGTTAGCTATAAACAGCTGAAAAGTGGTAAAATATCGGTGAGTGGCAAGAGCGTATCCACCTCTGGTTTATCCAGTTATTCCAAGGCACTGAAAATTGCCAACCAGCTAAAGGATTGGATACAATCAGGTGAATTCCTGCTAACGGAACCGGTAGCAGAAATACCCGGGGTGGAATCCGGTATAAGTTTCAAGCCTTTGAAAGAACGCAAAATAGAATAGCGAATGACTGTGATTATGACTCATAGAGGGTAAGGTTATACAGGTTATACCTACCCTCTATGAGTCGGGTTTAGTGGGTGGTTCGCACTTGAGTTATTAAGGAGAATGAATGAAACGAATCTATCTTGATTATGCGGCAACCACACCGACAGACCCTGAAGTTGCCAAAACGATGCTGCCTTATCTAACTGAGATTTTTGGCAATCCCTCCAGCAATCATTCCTTTGGACTGGAAGCCAGGGAGGCTATCGAAGAAGCAAGGGGTAAGATTGCCGCTTCTATCGGTGCCCGCAGTAGTGAGATTGTATTTACAGGTGGCGGCACTGAGGCGGATAACCTGGCATTAAAGGGTATTGCCTTAAGTAAAAAATCCCGTGGAAATCATATTATTACCACATCGATTGAACACCCCGCCGTTATTGAGACATGTAAGTATTTAAAAAAGCTGGGATTTAACATAACATATTTACCTGTGGATAGCTATGGTTTAGTAGACCCCGATGATCTTAAAAAGGCCATCACAGACAAGACCATCCTTGTAACAATCATGCATGCCAATAACGAATCGGGCACGATAGAACCAATAGCCGATATCACCAGGATTACAAAAGAAGCCGGAGTCTTTTTCCATACCGATGCCGTACAAACAGTAGGCCATATTCCGGTTGATGTGAAAGCGCTCGGCGTGGATTTACTATCTATTTCAGCCCACAAGATTTATGGACCTAAAGGTATCGGCGCTCTCTATGTAAAAAGGGGTGTTGAAATAACCCCTATGCTGCACGGCGGAGGTCAGGAGAAGAAGCGGCGTTCGGGCACCGAAAACACAGCATCGATTGTGGGTTTTGCGAAAGCTATTGAACTTGCTACGCAAGATATTACTAAAGAAGCTATGAGGATAACCTCTCTGCGCAACCGCCTTACTACCGGCATTCTGGAAAGAATCGATGATACCAGATTGAACGGCCATCCGTTGTCTAGATTGCCCAACAATATAAATATAAGCATAGATTATATAGAGGGTGAAGCAGTAATGCTTAACCTTGACCTTGAAGGTATATGCGTTTCCACCGGTTCTGCCTGCAGTTCATCGGACCATGGGCCTTCTCATGTTCTCCTGGCTATGGGCCTCCCACCTGAACAGGTTTACGGTTCTCTGAGGATTACACTGGGTAAGTGGACTACTGAGGCGGATGTAGACCATACATTAGATGTTCTGGATAGCATAGTAACAAAACTTAGAATAATGTCGCCACTTGTTGCGAAAGGTGCAAACAAAGGTTAAATGACCAAGGGGTGGCTTGCCCTAATTAAAAAGGCGATATATCGTTTATCAAACTGCCGCGCAGATAAGATATTTCCCGTATTAATAACCAGGATGTTGGAAGATTAAATCTTCCAACATCCTATCATTTCCGACTATTTCCTTATTTTATCTTTAGCCCTTTTTTCTAATAGAAAAGGCTGTTAGGATAATAGATGTATTATTCGACGGGTTATGTGCCGGCTTTTGGTTTAGTTAAAGTTTTTAACTAAGTTTCGTTGCATTTTTTGATTTCTCAAATTCTTTTTTCATGTCCTCAAGTTCTGTTGAAAGACGCTCCCATTCTTCCATCAGTACACTTACAGACGCTTTTAATTTCTGGTGCTTGCTTATAGTTGTGACAATCCGTGATCCATCCTCGTAATGCTCTTCATTTGAAAACATTTTCTCAACTTCTTGCAATAGTTTTTCATATTTTGAAAGTTCGGTTTCAATTTCTAGTATTCGTTTTTTAATGGGGGAACTCTTGCGGTAATATTTGTTTCTTAGCTCTGCCTCTATTAACTTGTGTTGGCGTGGTCTGTCTTTGGCTACACCTTTCTCTGTCGTAGTGTCTGCTGACATTTCAGAGGGATCTGAAATGTCGTGCCCCGAAGACGCCTTCCAGTTGAGATACTCATCGTAATTACCGCTATATATCCGCAGTTCTCCATTCTTTACTTCTATTATTTTGTTTGCAATCTGGCGGATTAGCGTGCGGTCATGCGTGATGAAGCAAAGGCTTCCGTTATATTCTTCCAGTGCATCAGTCAGTATCTCCCGCGAGGCAATATCAAGGTGATTTGTCGGCTCATCCATCAGAAGGAAGTTTGCCGGCTTTATCAGCATCTTTGCTATCACCAGGCGGCTTTTCTCACCTCCGGAAAGAACGGATACCTTTTTATAGACATCATCAGTGCTGAAAAGGAATGCGCCGAGAATCCCTCTAAGTTTTTGCTCTGTTTCATCCGGAGCAGCGCAACGAAGTTCTGAAACGACATCATTCGCCGGGTTTAGAAGCTCAAGCTGATACTGGGCGTAATAGGAAGTGTTGACATTATGACCCGGTTCACGCTTGCCATCCTCAAATGGCAACACGCCTGCCAGGATTTTGAGCAGGGTTGTTTTGCCGGCACCGTTGGGTCCAACAAGGGCTACTCTATCTCCACGATTAAGAACTAGATTCAAGTTATTATAAATAATATTTTCATCATAAGCCTTGAGGATATTCTTGAGAGTGATAATCTTTTCTCCGCTCCTTGCCGGTTTGGGGAAGGAGAAATGCATTTTTCTGGTTGCCCTGGGGACTACCACTCTATCTATCCTGGCAAGCTGTTTTATCCGGCTCTGAACCTGGGTTGCCTTGGTATTCTTGGCACGAAACCGTTCTATGAAACGCATCTCTTTCTTTATTTTGAGCCCCTGCCTTCTGGCAGTAGCTTCTGAAATTTCAAGATCTTTCTTTCTGGCAATGACGAAACTGTCATAATTGCCATGGTGGAATATTGCTTTGTCCTGTTCCAGGGCAAAAACTTTGCTCGCTACCCGGTTCAGGAATGCCCGGTCATGTGACACAACGAGTATTGCACCCTGATAGCCTTCCAGATAACGCTCAAACCATATACAGGACTCCAGGTCAAGATGGTTTGTCGGCTCGTCAAGTAATAGCACGTCAGGGGAAAGAAGAAGAAGTTTAGCCAGTGCAGCACGCATAAGCCACCCGCCGCTGAAGTCGGTTAAAGGGCGGCCGAAATCCTCCTGTTTAAATCCCAGCCCGGAAAGAACAGTTTTAGCTTCGTGTTCAGCATTATAGCCACCGGCAAATTCGAAATGATGCTGAAGCTCACCCAGTTCATTCAGAAGTTTCTTAGAGTTTCCCTCATCCATTTCACCCGCCAGTTCTTCCTGAATAACCTGTATCTTATGCGCCAGTTTACCTATTGCGGTTGAAGCACCGGCGACATCATCAAGCAACCGCTTTTTGTCAGAGCAGCTGATTTCCTGCTCCATATAGCCAACTGTAATACCTTTCTGCAAATTCACACTGCCGGAATCGGTGGTTGTATCACCAGCGATAATATTAAACAGCGTTGTCTTTCCTGAGCCGTTCGGCCCAATGATAGCTATGCGGTCTCTTGCTCTCACGTTAAAGGTAACAGCTTCGAACAGTATCTGGTCGCCGTAAGACTTTGATATGTCTGATATGTTTAGCATTTCCAGTTAATAATTATACAGATAATGCTGCCACAATTGAAATATATGGTTATTTGGGGAAAAGGCTGCTTAAGAATACTGATTATTAGTACAGAAGGTGGTGATAAAGTTCGCTGAAACAAAAATCCTGTGATACTATTAAGATAATTTTAATGACAGATTACAAAGCGGATATATACAAAGGGTAAAGATACTATGTTAATTGCGCCCGATTACAGGGGTAATGCACTAAAACCTATCAAATGGTACAAGAGCCTTGCCGCAGGCAAGGGGAGGCTTGAAGCTGAAGCATTTATCGTTGAAGGGGATAAAGCCATTAAGCAGATAATCAGCAATAATCCGGGAGAAATAATTGAAATTTTATCCGCGGAAGAGCTGTCTCCTTTTTACCGCAAATATACAAGCCGCCTCATTACCAATAGTCAGTTGCGCTCTATCTGTTCTGCAAAAACACCCCAGGGAATAATCGCCATCGTCCGCCTGCCCCTTGATATCTACTACGATAAACTTCCGGAGAAAACCGGTGAAAAAATACTGTTGCTGGAAGACGTTCAGGATCCGGGAAATGTCGGCACTCTCATACGTACTGCCGCAGCCTTCGGTTTTTCTGGTGTTATCCTGACAGAAAAATGTGCCGATCCTCTATCCCCAAAATGCGTTCAGTCAACTGCGGGTACGGTATTATCTTTGTGGATCAGAAGAACCCCCCGGTACATAGAGCTCGTAAAGAAGTTAAAACAAGAAGGATTCTGCATTGTAGCTGCGGATCTCAGCGGGAAAGAGGAGCCTTCGGTTCTTCAGCGCCAGAACAAACTCCTGCTTGCGCTGGGCAACGAGGCAGCCGGACTTTCAGAATCAATACTCAAGGCAGCCGATTACAGATTAAAAATAACAATGGCCCAAAGGAAGGCGGAATCGCTGAATGTTGCGGTTTGCGGCGCAATCTGTATGTATTTGAGCTGTCATAAATATTGAATCTCAAAACAATAGAATTATTTTTCCTCTATAGTTATTCCTGTCAGGATGTCACCGTTGACTATTGTTTCTAGAACATCCATCCCGCTTACCAGCTGCCCGAATACCGAGTGTTTACCGTTAAGATGAGGCTGTGGAGCATAAGTAATGAAAAATTGCGAACCGTTAGTATCGGGGCCGGCATTAGCCATTGATAGCGTCCCGGCATTATGGATATGCTTTGTAAACTCGTCAGCAAACCTGTATCCGGGCCCGCCTCTACCCGTTCCGGTGGGATCTCCCCCTTGAACCATGAACCCGGGTATAACACGGTGGAATATCGTGCCATTATAAAAGCCGTCACGTGCAAGGAATACGAAATTGTTTACCGTCAATGGAACATCACCGGCAAATAACTCCAATACTAATTTACCTTTCTCTGTCTCGATGGTAGCAATATATTGCTTGGTGGCATCAATTGTCATTGATGGTGGTGCTGAATAGTTCATAAGCTTCCTTTCATGTATTTAGGTGAATTGTAGCATTTTGGTTAGCCAGAACAAAATAGAGTGAAAAATGCATTCGACAGCAAGAATATATCAAATGTGGTTGCTGCACTGAGGCATGTCCTTTAAAACAGTTGACATAAAGTAACTTAGAACTTCACGGAAAGCCAGGAACTTATTTATATCACTTGTTATTATCACCTTGTTGAAACGGTATATCTGGCTTATAGTTATTGCTGGAGATAGATTAGCAGGTCTGTTCAAGATGAAAATAATGCTTAACGCGATATTTCATATTATTTCGGATAAGGCAACCTGATAGGCGTCATATGTATTGTAATCATACAACACAAATACAACTTTATTTACAGAAGAAGCTTCATCTTTCAGGAATAAAACCACAGTTTTCAACGCCACTTTTGCTGCCTTATATGCAGGATAACCAAATGCCCCTGTACTTATCGAAGGGAAGGAAATCGAACCTATATGTTTATCTTCGGCCAGTTTAAGGCTTTCTCTATAGCTACTCGTCAATAATTTGGCTTCATTCTTGTCTCCGCCATGCCAGACGGGGCCAACGGTATGGATAACATACTTTGCTTTTAGGTTGCCGCCTGTGGTTATTACGGCCTTACCCGCTGGTAATTTTCCCTGTTTTTCAACTATCTGTTTGCATTCCCTAAGAATAGCCGGACCGCCTGCCCTGTGTATTGCCCCATCCACTCCTCCGCCGCCCATTAAACTTGAATTTGCCGCATTGACTATCGCTTCTGAAGAACTTATGGTGATGTCACCTTCAAGCAGCATGAGTTCTCTGTTGTTAATTTCTATTCTCACAAATTAATCCAAGGTAAACTTCATATTAAGTAGTATATGCTATTTTATTCTCACATTCTAGCGTGTTTTAAGGTTGATGTAATAATCCATAATTTTGCAATGTATGTTATTCTTTAACCTGTATGAATTTTATGCTTAAACTAAACTACAAGTTCGTAGAAAGCGATGATGAACTAAAGGAAGCTTTTCAAGTAAGGAAAGGGGTTTTTGTCGAGGAACAAGGTATCTCAGAAGACCTGGAGCTTGACGGCTGTGATAGTAAAGCATTGCATATGGTGGTTCAGTATCGTGAGAGAATTATCGGCACGGCTAGAGTTCTTTTTACAAGTCCAGGTGTGGCTAAAATAGAGAGAATGGCTATTTTGAAAACCTTTCGCCGAAAAGGTGTTGGCAGTAAAATCATATCATTTCTAAATGGAGAGTTGAAAACAAAAAACATAAACAAAATTATTGTCCATGCTCAATGCTTGGCAGCCCCCTTCTATAAAGCATGTGGCTTTGTTGAATCAGGTATGCCCTTCAATGAAGCTGGTATTTCACACGTAAAGATGGAGATCCAATTATAGTTAACTATAATATTAGCCAGTTATTACCCACCAATCCTCCTGGTATAAAATGTCTAAAGAAGCCAATTGTAGAATAAGTAGGTAAAAGCTGATATAATAACCAATTAAGAAGACTGTTGAAAGAGGAGGTGGAGTATATAATCTAAATTCTTTTACACAGATAACCCAGAAATATAAAAGGAGGTTTTTATGATAAGAAAGGGTTTATTGCAAACAATACTATGTTTGAGCATGATTGTCGTGCTAGCTATGGCAATGGTACCTATAACTGGTTGCCAATCAACAGAGATGTATAAAATAGGCTTAACCCAACTTTTCACTCATCCCGCTATGGAAGATGCGAGGCAGGGTTTTATTGATGCCTTAACCGATGCTGGATTTATAGAGGGCGAGGATGTGGAGTATGACTTTCAAAACCCCGAGGGTGATGCATCGGCTGAGCAGGCTATTGCCCAGAAATTTGTTAGTGATAAGGTGGATTTAATCTATAGTTTTGGTACCACTGTTAGTCAGCAGTGTGTTAATGCTACCGAAGGAACAGATATTCCAGTCCTCTTTTGTGCTGTCACCGACCCGGTAGCCGCTCAGCTGGTCATCAACTGGGACCACCCGGGTGAAAATGTAACCGGAACCAGTGACATGATCGAGATGGATAGTACTGTTGACCTGATTCTGGAGATAGTTCCAGAGACTACAAGGATAGGTACAGTTTATAATGCCGGCGAGACTAACTCAATAGTGCTGGTGGCTGCACTTAAGGGTGTATGCTCGGTTTTAGATATTGAGGTAGTGGAGGCGACGGTATCCAGCAGTGCCGATATTCTGGCTGCCACTCAATCACTAGTGGGGCGGGTTGACGTCATCTGGGTCGGTACTGATAACACCGTGGTCTCAGGGCTTGAGGCAGTGATTGGGGTCTGTGAGGATAATATGATACCATTCTTCCCGTCTGATGACCCGTCAATTGAGAGGGGTGGCATAGCCAGCCTGGGATTTGATTATTATGATGTAGGCTATCAGACAGGAGAGATGGCGGTTAAGATATTGAATGGAACCAGCGCTACTGACATACCCGTAGAGCTGGGTAAAGTCTTTAGCTATTCGGTGAATACTGCAGCAGCAGAAAGGTTTGGAGTAACCATTCCCCAGTCAATATTGGATAAGGCGCTAACAACATATACAGAATAGGTTCTAGTGCAACTAGCCTAGCCGGATTTATATGGGTAAGATACTGGTCTAGACTTCTGCAACAAGGAATTAGACTTGGATTTTATAGGTAATTTGTTGCCCGTTTCCTTCTATGAAGGGCTGGCATATGGTCTTGTGGCGATAGGTGTATATATCACCTTTCGCGTGCTTGCTTTTCCTGATCTCACCGTAGACGGAAGCTTTCCGCTTGGTGGCGCGGTGGCTGCTGTCTTAATCTCGCTCAATGTAAACCCCTGGATGGCGACAGCAGTTGCGTTTATTGCAGGCACGTG
>DAOVXW010000149.1 GCA_030635945.1 Dehalococcoidia bacterium | reverse complement strand
GTGGCTTTGACAACGACACCATCGAAACGGTGCTGACCAGGCTGAAAGAACAGGATCTGATAAACGATAATGATTTTGCCAGATTCTGGAAGGATAACCGCCAGTCCTTCAGCCCGCGCAGCCAGTGGCTAACCAAGATGGAGCTCAAACAAAAAGGGGTATCCGGCGAGATAATAGACCAGTTAGTAGGTGACATCAGTGATATTGATAATGCCTACCATGCGGCCAGGAAAAAGGCTTGCAGCCTGGCCATAGTTGATTATCAGAGCTTCCGCCGCCGCCTGGGTGAATATCTCAAGCGCCGCGGTTTTGGCTACAGTGTGATTATAAAAACCATTGAGCGTCTATGGCAGGAAAGAGAGGAGCCTCAGACGGTGTAATGACCTTAATGCCAGACAATCAAGTGATCATTGTTGATCATTCAGTTATTATATAAAAAGTAGATTAGATAAGGAGGAGAAAATGGAAGTAGGTAATGTACTGGCTATATTTTTTAGCTTTGTTATCGGTGTCATTTTCGGTGGCATGGCTTTGCTCCTGTCAAGGGGAATGATGGCCAACCGCCAGATTCGCATTGCTCAGAAGAAAGCCGCCAAGATAGTAGCCGAAGCCGGAACCGAGGCTAAAGGCGTGCTTAACGAAGCCAAGTTGGAAATAGACAAGAGCAAAACAGTTGCCGACAACGAATTCCGTGAAAGGCGTGCCGAGGCGCAACGTCAGGAAAACCGTCTCAATCAAAAGGAGGGCACGCTGGAGCGCAAGCTTGAAGAAGTAGAGTACCAGAAGGGTAACATGGCCGGCAAGGAAAAGGAGATAGAATCAATCAGGGCTAATCTGACAGAGGTAAAGGAAAAGCAGCTGAAACAACTGGAACTTATTTCCGGCATGACAAGCGATGGGGCAAAGCAGGAGCTTCTCGACAATATGGAGGTCGAAATGAATGCAGAAGCTTCACGACGCCTTCGCGAATGGGAAACAAAGATAACGGCCGAGGCAGAAGAGAGGGCAAGGAATATACTGTCACAGGTTATTCAACGCAATGCCTCCGAAGTGGTATCGGAAACAACCGTCAGTGTTGTGCCCCTGCCCAACGACGAAATGAAAGGGCGGCTCATCGGCAGAGAGGGACGCAACATCCGGGCACTGGAACAGGCTACCGGTGTTGACCTCATCATCGATGACACGCCTGAAGCGGTGACGCTATCCAGCTTCGACCCTGTGAGGCGAGAGGTCGCCTACCGGGCTCTGAACAAGCTTATCCTTGATGGACGTATTCACCCGGCCCGCATTGAAGAAGTGGTGAATAAAGCCAAGGAAGAAGTGGAAGCAACCATCTATAGTGCCGGAGAGCAGGCAGCTTACCAGGCCGGCGTACACAGGCTGCGCCCCGAGCTGATCCGCTTTCTTGGCCGCCTTAAATACCGCACCAGCTATGGACAGAATGTAATGGCGCACAGCATCGATGTTGCCAACATGGCGGGTATGATCGCCGCCGAGCTGGGGGCCGATATCAGCATAGCCAAGCGAAGTGGATTACTGCATGACATCGGTAAAGCCATAGATCGAGAGGTGGAGGGTACTCATGCCGCCATCGGTGCCGACCTGGTCAAGCAATGGGATAAATCAAAGGATGTTGTCCGCGGTATTTCCGAACATCATCTTGAAACCAGCGACGTCAGTATCTGGGGTTTTATCGTTTCGGCGGCAGATGCCATCAGCAGCGCCAGGCCGGGAGCCAGACGCGAGTCTCTGGATCATTACCTGAAACGGCTAAAAGCACTGGAGGAAATAGCCGATAGCTTTAAAGGTGTAGAGAAATCTTACGCCATTCAAGCCGGCCGTGAAATTCGTATACTGGTTAAACCCGAGGATATTGATGACCTTGGTTCCATGAGGCTGGCGCGGGATATAGTCAAACGGATAGAGGAAAGCCTTGAATACCCCGGACAGATAAAGGTCTCTGTAATCAGAGAGACAAGAGCTGTGGACTACGCCAAATAGGAGGTTAAAACAACAGGTACGACTGCACTGAAGCGGCCTGCCTGCTGTTAATTGAACAGTGATAGTTTTAACTATTGGAGATATAATCGGTGGCCCCGGCAGGCGGGCGGTAAAGGATATTTTGCCCGGCCTGAGAGAGCAATACGGAATTGATTTCGTTATCGCTAACGGGGAAAATGTTGCCGGCGGTCTGGGGCTGACCCTGAAAACAGCCGATGAGCTGTTTGACGCAGGGGTTGATGTTATAACCTCGGGCAATCATATCTGGGCACAGAAGGAGATTGTACCCTATCTGGATAGTGAACTGCCCATTCTCCGCCCGTTAAACTACCCTCCGGGAGTGCCCGGCAGGGGCTTTCTTGTATTCAGGAACCGGGTGGTGGTGGTCAATCTGATAGGCAGAACCTTTATCGGTAACTTCGATTGCCCGTTCAGGGCAATGGATAAACTGCTTACCGAGCTCAATCCCAAACCGGCAATTATCATCATTGATTTTCACGCCGAGGCAACTTCGGAAAAGATGGCACTGGGGCGTTATCTGGATGGCCGCGTCAGCGCTTTGCTGGGCACGCATACCCATGTCGGCACCATTGATGCCCAGTTACTGCCGAAGGGCACCGCCTATGTTACCGATATAGGCATGACTGGCCCGGTTAATTCAGTAATCGGTGATGACACCGAAACCGTTCTCAGCCGTTTCCTGAGCATGATTCCCCACAGGTTGGCTGTCGGCAAAGGCAAGGTAGCCTTCAATGCCATCCTGGTTACACTGGATGAAGAAACAGGCCTGGCAACCGGCATCGAAAGGATATGCCGCGAGGTGGGGTAGTGACAGCTAAAACAGACCTGCATATACATACCAATATCTCCGACGGCAGATTCAGCCCGCAAGAAATTGTCGAAAAGGCTGTCCGGCTTGGTCTGAGTGTCATTGCCATCTGCGACCATGATAGTACAGAT
>DAOVXW010000021.1 GCA_030635945.1 Dehalococcoidia bacterium | reverse complement strand
TCGCCACAAAGGGGATTCATCGAAGCCCCTATCGGGCGTGATCCGCATAATCGCAAGCGTATGGCGGTAGTAGAAAAAGGGCGTGACGCCCGCACCGAATACAATGTCATAAAATATGTCGGCGATTGCAGCCTGCTTAAAGTCAGGCTGGAAACAGGCCGCACCCACCAGATAAGGGTTCACCTATTTGCTATCGGTTATCCGGTGGTGGGTGATGCTACCTATGGGGTTAAATCGCCCTTTATATCGCGTCAGTTTGTGCATGCCCGCCTCCTGGGATTCAAACTGCCATCCAGCGGTCAATACGTGGAATTTACCTCCGAACTGCCGCCGGAACTTGAGCAGGTATTGAAAGATACAGCCTAGAAAATTACCTGTTTGAGTGGTAGAATAGGGTAATGAATTCACCTTCCGGTAACCGAGAGGATATAGTAAGGAAAAAGAGGGAATATGTTACCCTTGAATTCGCCGGTTTCTGGAGAAGGCTGGCAGCTGCCCTGATAGACCTTTTCGCCCTGACCGTTATAAGCTCGATTATATTTTTGATTTTTGCCCCTTATCAATGGTTCGGCTTCGGTGGCTTCTGGGGCACCGGTGATGTTTTTGCAGAGCCGGTGTGGCGTGCCCTGCCTTACCTGGTGGGCGGCAATCTGCTGTCTCTTCTGGTTAATATTGCTTACTTTGTCGGCTTCTGGTTGTGGAAGGGGCAGACACCCGGCAAGATGCTGCTGAGTATAAAGCTGGTGCGGGCAGATGCCTCAGATGTAACTATTAGCGTTGCCCTCCTGCGATACCTTGGTTACATAGTATCCGGCGCCGTTTTGTTTATCGGCTTTATCTGGATTGCCTTCGACGGCCGCAAGCAGGGTTTTCATGATAAGATGGCCGAAACCTACGTGGTAAAGATACCCGAAGCCACCATCACTGCCCCGGTTACTAAAATGAGCATGGGGGGATAAGGGAAATAGGCAAGGATTAAATGACAAAAGATAAAGAAAAAGTTAGAGTTCGCTATGCCCCCAGCCCCACCGGCTTCCCGCACGTGGGCAATATAAGGACCGCCCTGTTTAACTGGCTGTTCGCCCGCCACCACAGGGGCAGCTTTATCGTCCGCATCGAGAATACAGATGTCGCCAGAACGGCAGAGGGAGCGGTGGAGGTTATCCTTGACGGTTTGCGCTGGCTGGGGATGGACTGGGACGAGGGACCGGATATTGGGGGTGATTTTGGTCCTTACTTTCAATCGGAACGGTTGGAACTCTACCAGGCTGCCGCCAAGCGCCTCGTTGAGCAGGGGGACGCCTACTACTGCTACTGCACGCCACAGCGCCTGGATGAAATGCGAGCTGAACAGACCAGGCTCAAGCAGCCACCGGGCTATGACCGCCACTGCCGCCAGATATCGGCTACCAACCACGTACTTAAATTTATATCCGGCTCCAGGAGAGTAATCCGCTTCAGGACGCCGCTGGAAAAACAGACACCGTTTAACGACATCATCCGCGGCGAGGTAACATTTGAAAATGCCAATATTGATGACTTTATACTGCTAAAATCCGACGGTTACCCCACCTATCATTTAGCCAGTATTGTTGACGATCACCAGATGCAGATAAGCCATATCCTGCGGGCTGAAGAGTGGCTTTCCAGTACCCCCCGCCACCTGATGTTGTATAAGGCACTTGGCTACAAACCACCGCAGTTCGCCCACCTGCCGATGCTGCTAGGCACCGACCGTTCCAAGCTGAGCAAGCGCCACGGAGCGGTATCCATAACCGAATTCCAGACACAGGGTTATCTTCCAGAGGCAATGATAAACTTTCTGGCACTGCTGGGCTGGTCTCTGGATGATAAGACTGAAATTATGTCCCTGAAAGAGCTCGTTGATAACTTCTCCCTGAAAAGGGTGAGCCAGACGGCGGCTATATTCAACCGGGAAAAGCTGGAATGGATGAACGGTATCTATATTCGTAATTTGAGTTCTAAAGAATTAACCCGGCGGTTAATCCCCTTCCTGGAAAGAGATCTGCCGCCGGAAGTAAAGAGACCGATATCCGTTGAATACGTTGAAAAGATAACGCCGCTTATTCAGGAGAGGGTCAAAATAATGGAAGAGGTGACCGGGCTTACGGATTTCTTCTTTAACGGGCAACCCGAATACCAGTCCGACCTGCTGATAGTCAAGAAGATGAACCGTGAACTGGCTGGAAAAGCCCTGGAAACTTCACTTTTGAAACTCAGAAGGCTACCCGCTTTTAACGAAGAAACCCTGGAAACGATGCTGCGGCCGCTGGCTGAGGAACTGGAGCTGAAGGTCGGGCAGCTTTTCGGTACGCTGAGGGTAGCCGTTACCGGGCGGACGGTGGCACCACCCCTGTTCCAGACAATGACAGCCCTGGGCAAAGAGCGCTGCATCAGCCGCATCAGGGTGGCAATTACCAAACTAAAAGAAATGCCTGAAGAGACCTCGAACAGCTAGGCGTATATTTACTTTAACTTTTTAAGGTCGAACTATGGGCTCTTATCAGCCAAGCTATCTTTCCCTGTATAAATCCGGTGAGCTCGCCAAACGGGCAGAGAGGTTATGGCGACGGCTGGCAAACTGTGACATATGCCCCCGCCAATGCGGTATTGACCGCCTTCAGGGGGAAACGGGTTTCTGCCGTTCCGGCCGGTTACCCATAGTTTCCTCATTCTGTGACCATCGCGGGGAAGAGCCGGTTCTTTCCGGCAGGCGGGGTTCGGGAACGATATTTTTCGGCAACTGCAATCTAAGATGCTGCTACTGCCAGAACCACCAGATAAGCCAGGACCATAAGAAACAAAAAGCCAATGAAACAGACTGTCGGACACTCGCCGGTTATATGCTCCATCTCCAGAACAATCTTGGTTGCCACAACATCAACCTCGTCTCGCCGTCCCACTTCGTGCCGCAGATTGTAAAAGCTTTACTTGAAGCGGTACCCATGGGCTTGAGAATACCACTGGTCTATAACACAAACAGCTACGATTCCCTTGAAACCCTAAAGGAACTGGATGGCATTATAGATATTTACCTGCCGGATTTGAAATATGCTGATGATAAGTTGGCGAGGAAGTTTTCAAAAGCCCGTGATTATGTTCTTCACTCATGTAGCGCTATCAAAGAGATGCAACGGCAGGTTGGTGATTTAGCTATAGGTGAAAACGGAGTAGCACAGCGGGGATTAATCGTGCGCCACCTTATCCTGCCCAACAATATTGCCGGCAGCTATCAGTCGCTTAACTGGCTGGCGAAAGAGGTGTCTACCGAAGTCAGCGTCAGCCTTATGTCCCAGTACCACCCGACCCATAAAGCCTACAGGTACTCACTGCTTTCAAGGCCCATAAATATACCTGAATACGAAGAATCCCTTAAGGCTATGGAAGAAGCCGGCCTGGAAGAGGGGTGGGCGCAGGATATGGCATCTCACAAACACTACCTGCCCGATTTTGAACGTAATAACCACCCGTTTGACCCGGCGGACTAGTTATATCATAATATCCATAGATAAGGGGGCAGGCTATGGAAATAGAGTTAGTTGAACAGAAGGCACAACCGATACTATCTATAAGGACAAGGACTTCCTTTTCCAAACTACCGGATGTTATCGGTAGCAGTCACCATGAAATAGCCAGCTATCTGGAAGAGCTTGGCGAAAAAGCGGCTGATGTGCCTTTTACTGCCTACTATAACCTGGATATGCATGATATGGATGTCGAGATGGGTTTTCCCGTTTCCAGACCACTGGCGGGTAAAGGAGATGTCAAAGCCGGTGAAACGCTGCCTGGTAAAGCCATCCTTTATATGCATAAAGGACCTTATTCTGATATGCAGCCTGTATATGAAGAGATGTTCAAATGGATTGCCGAAAAGGGCTACCAGCCTAAGGGTGTTTACTACGAATACTATTACAATTCACCAAATGAAGTGCCGTACAGCGAACTGCTAACCCGTATTGTCATCCCACTGCAATAAAAAACCACCCGCAAACGGGTGGTCTGTAAAAACGGATATGTCCGCTTTTATCTCTTGCGCCTGGTGAAGGCGAATTGTATCTTCAAGCCGTTGCGCTTTTTGTCCTTTTTATTTACGTTATCAATAAATTCCTGCAGATCCTGCTTCTTTTTATCCATCATTCAGGCTATCCATCCCTATATTCTATAAACCAACTTCTTATTATATCAGTTTTTTGCTCCGCTGCAAAACTTAAACTTGTTCAACCTCTTTCAGGCTGGCACTTCGGGCAGTAATGGCTGCCTCGCTGGCGAATGGATATGCGTTTGATGGGTCTGCCGCAGACAGGACAAAGCTCACCTTTCCGATGGGCAACTTTAAAATGGGAATGGGCACTGCCCTTTTCGCCACCGGGGCGAAAGTAGTTGCTCACACTGGCACCCTTGCTGTCGATAGCATCCCGTAAAACCATCCGGATTGCCTTATGCAGGCGATTTATTTCATTCTGCGATAAACTGTCAGCCGGTCTTAAAGGATTAATTCTGGCGGCGAACAGGGCTTCGTCGGCGTACATATTACCAATGCCGGCGATTAAAGCCTGATCAATAAGCACCGCCTTTACCGGTGCCTTGCGCTTACTTAACATCTTGCCTAATACTTCAGCAGTAAAATCCTTCTCCAACGGCTCGGGCCCAAGCTTCTTTGTGATATCACATTCATCCTTTACCAGCTGAATCCTGCCGAATTTACGGGGGTCACAAAAGAATATGCTTTTACCATTATTCAGGTGAATTATCGCCCGGGTATATTTCGGCGTTGGATCACCTCCCAGAATCAACGCCCCGCTCATTCTAAGGTGGATTATCAATGAATCACCGCTGTCCAGCCTGAATATCAAATACTTGCCGCGACGTGCCAGCCCGGTTATCTTTTTCCCTGCAATATGGAGGTGGAACTCCTCGGGTGAGGGCTGGCTGAGCATCCGCTCCCAGAGTAGAGTAACGCCGTTTATACTGCGCCCGATAATATGTGGCGACAACTCACTCTTTATAGTTTCCACTTCAGGCAGCTCTGGCATTTTTCCTCCCCGTAGCATATTTATTGTATTGAACAATTGCCGGAGCGAGTATTAAGCCGCCAAGCATGATACTGCCCAGGACATCGCTCGGCCAGTGTTCGCCCAGATAAATACGAGAAGCCATCATAAGCAAGATGAGTATCAACATTATAGCCTGTAAAGCTGTCACAATCATCCTCTGTTTAATCAGCCCCGGCATCAGGTAGATAAGAAAACCTAAAAATACAACAATATACGAAATGTGTCCGCTGGGAAAACTTAATCCGCCATTATCAAACAGTTCGTCTCCGGGGCGTGGCCTGCCAACCAGCACCTTAATAAACCAGGTAAACAGTGCCGCTATGCCGGGTAGTACCGCCACAAATAATGCTTCCAGCCTTCTCCTGAAAAACAGCAGAACGGCTACCACCAGGGAGACCGTGATTATAATCGGAATTGTATTACCAAAAACGGTTACTGCCCGCATCAGGCTATCGACGAAGGGTATTTCAATCCCTGTGAACCAGTCACTTATGGCTATATCACCGGGTAAATTCTGAGATTTATGAACAAAACAGCCAAGCAGCCCGAATAGAATCAGGCAAACGGCGTAGATAATGAAATAGAGCCTTCTCATCTGGGTGCTTATTCCATCTGTCCCCAGTTTTTACCCGTCTTAACATCCACCCTCAGCGGCAGGCTCAACTCAAGAGAGATTGACATTATATGCGGCACCAGCTCCCTCATCTCTGCAAGCTCATCCCCGGGGACTTCAAATATAAGCTCATCGTGCACCTGAAGCAGCAGCTTGCTCTTCAGGCGGCGTTTTATCATTTCTTTATCCAGTTTAACCATCGCCACTTTAATAATATCCGCCGATGTGCCCTGAACCGGCATGTTTATCGCCATACGCTCGGCGGCTTCCCTGAGGTTGCGGTTGGATGAATTAACCTCCGGTATGGCACGCCTCCTGCCCAGTATCGTCTGGACATAGCCCGATTCCCTTGCCAGTTTCTTCGTCGATTCCAGATATTCGCTTACCTTCGGATATTTATTAAAGTAGGAAACAATGAACTCATTAGCTTCTTCCCTCGATAGTTCCGTAGCCTGCTCCAGTCCGTAGCTGCTCATACCGTAGATAACACCGAAGTTAACCGTTTTTGCCAGCCGCCGCATATCCTCCGTAACCTTGTCTTCGGCAACGTTGAATAAACGAACTGCGGTGGCGGTATGTATGTCGCCATCCCGGTGGAAGGTTTCCAGAAGCGCTGGGTCCTGAGACAGGTGAGCCAGCACCCTGAGGTCAATCTGGGAGTAATCCGCGGATAGAAGATAACAGCCGGGTGGGGCTATAAATGCCTGCCTTATCTCCCTGCCCTGCTCACCACGAATCGGGATGTTCTGTAGATTGGGCTCACTTGATGAAAGGCGGCCGGTAGCCGTTCTTGTCTGGTTAAAGCTGGTATGTAGCCTTTTTGTGCGGGGATTAACCAGACCGGGCAGGGCATCAATATATGTAGACTTGAGTTTGCTCAGCTGGCGGTATTCTATAATCGGCTCTATTATCGGGTGTACCGAACGCAAGCCTTCCAGCACCGTGGCACCCGTGGAATAGCCGCTCTTTGTTCTGCCTGCCGCCGGCAACTTTAGCTCATCGAACAGAATGGGCCCAAGTTGCTGTGGTGAATTAATATTGAACTTATGACCGGCATTCTCGTAAATCTCCGTCTCCAACCCAAGCAGCCTTTCACCCAAACGGTGCGACATCTTACCCAGGAACTCGCTGTCAATAGCTACTCCGTTCATTTCCATACGCATCAACACCGGCACCAGCGGCATTTCAACCTCGGCGAACAATTGCCATAGTTCTTTCTGGCGCAGCTCGGTATCAAAGATTTCAGCCAATCGCCAGGTCATATCGGCATCGGCGCAGGCATATTCTCCAGTGCGTTCAATTTCAGCCTGAGAAATATTGATCTTCTTCGTCCGTGTTCCGATAAGGTCGCTTATCGGAGTCATCTCGATACCCAGCCGGCTGAAAGCAAGGGCTTTCAAGCCCATCGACTTCTCCCCCAGAAGGTAAGCGGCAATCATGGTGTCAAAGGTAAGGTTTTTGACCTCCACTCCCTGCCCTGCCAGTATCTCAGTATCAAACTTGCCGTTCTGGGCTATTTTTGCCAGTTTATTATCTTTGAAAACAGGCTTTAGTTTATCCACAACCTGCTCCAGCGGTAATTGCTTGATAGCCTCAAGCCCAATATGGCCCACCGGGATGTAGTAAGCCTCACCTGGTGCCATAGAAAAGGAAATGCCAACCGGCTGGGCTAACATCGTATTGAGGCCCGTTGTTTCGGTATCAAAAGAGAAAGAGCCGGCCTTTTTAAGCTTTGCCACCAGCTTATCAAGGGCCTGTGTGGTAGATATGATATTGTAATCAGTCTTAATTTGCGGCTCGCCCCCGGCTATTGTGCCTGCTTTTATTTCTGCACCCTCTATTTCGGGCAGTCTGGACAGTAGCCTTACAAATTCAAGTTCGCGAAAAAGCTCGGTCACCTGCTGCCGGTTGAAATGACTTACTTTTGATTCTTCCAGCCCGAGCCTGACCGGTAGCCCGCTGACAACAATAGTAGCCAGTTCCTTGCTCTTGCGGGCGATTTCTTCATTATCCCGCAGGCGGTTTCTTAATTTTTCCGGCATTACTTCATCTATGCGGGCAAATATTTGATCTATACCGCCGAATTGCTGAATGAGGCTTACCGCCGTTCTATTACCAATGCCGTTAACACCGGGTATATTATCCGATTTATCACCCTCCAGCGCCTTGAGGTCAGCGATATGCTCCGGGCCGACTCCGTATTTCTGTCTGACGGCTTCTTCGTCAAAGAGGATGGCGTCAGAGAAAGAACCCCCCGGCTTGGGATAAAATACTTTAACCTTTGGTGAGACCAGCTGCATAGCATCGGCATCACCAGTAACAATGACCGTATCCACGCCCTGCTCTCCTGCCTGTCGGCTAAGGCTGCCCAAGACATCATCAGCCTCATAATCATCAAGCTCGAATATGGGCAGGTCAAAAGCCTCGACAAGCTGCCGAACCCGGCCAAGCTGAGCTACCAGTTCCATGGGGGTTTCCGGGCGGTGTGCCTTAT
>DAOVXW010000003.1 GCA_030635945.1 Dehalococcoidia bacterium | reverse complement strand
GAGAGGTTATACTGGGTGGCGGTGTAATAGAAACCCCCAAATTAAAGGAAGGTAATGAGACAGATAAAAATCCCGTGCATGCCATCCTTCGCTGAGGAAGAAAGACTGGCTATGCAGGGCTACCGCTTTATCGCCGGTATAGATGAGGTTGGACGCGGCGCCCTCGCCGGACCGGTAGTAGCCGCCGCCGTTATTCTGCCCCACAGCCTGAAGACTAGCTGGCTGCGGCAGGTAAAAGACAGCAAGCTTTTAACCGCCAAAAAACGTGAATATCTTTTTGACTTTATCCTGGAGGCAGCCATATCAACAGGCGTGGGCATTGTTTCCCATCGGATTATTGACGCCCGCAATATAGTCCGGGCAACCCGGCTGGCGATGAAGCAGGCTATAGAACAGCTTTCGCCACCGGCAGATACCCTCCTCATAGATTTTTTAAGTCTGCCGGAGGTGCCCGTACCTCAAAAAGGGATAGTTAACGGAGACGGCTTGTGTTTTTCGATTGCCTGCGCATCAATAATCGCCAAAGTAACGCGAGATCACCTTATGATAAAAATGGATGCTGTCTATCCCGGTTATAGGCTGGGGAAACACAAAGGCTACTGTACCGAAGAACATGTAGCCAATCTGAACAGGCTGGGACCATCTCCCATCCACCGCCGTTCTTTCCGCCCGGTAAAGGAAATGCTGCTGCGGTGAGTATGAAACGCATAGATACCGGCAGAAGAGGGGAAGAGCTGGCACGAGATTTCCTTAAGAAACGGGGCTTCCGCATTCTGGAAGCCAACTACCGCTGCCCCGAAGGTGAGATTGACATCATTAGCCGGCATAAAGATTGTCTCGTCTTTACCGAGGTCAGGACGAAAACAAGCCGGCAGTTCGGCAGCCTGGAAGAATCAATCACATACACCAAAAATAAGAAGGATGATAACCACCGCCATGTACTACCTGCAAAACCATGATAATGAGCTACCGCTGTGGCGCATTGACTTTATCGCTGTAGAGCTGAACAGAAAAGGGGAGCTATCACGCATCGAGCTTATTGAAAATGCGGTGGATGAGAACTAAGCACATATTTACCCCCCTATCCTATTATGCTAAAATTAGCCATCTTGATTTAATCCTGCCTGTAATCAAAGGCTGAGTTTATAAATGCATTTATCAAATAAAATACTGCGCATCATCGATGCCAATCTGAACCGTATCGGGGAAAGCCTGCGTCTCCTGGAAGATGTGGCGCGCCTGCTGCTAAACGATGCTGCCCTGTCTAAGCAACTCAAGGCAATGCGTCACGAACTGACAACCAGAGAGCTATCCGCCAGGGAACAACTCCTGCAAGCGCGCAACAGCAAGGGTGATATCGGTATGGATATTGAAGTCAGCCAGCAGACCAAAGAGAGAGAGTTGCCGGAAACTATCATCGCCAATGCCAGCAGGGTCCAGGAATCGCTGAGAGTTTTAGAGGAACTGGGCAAGATTCCGCATATTGACCTGGATTCGGATAGATTCAAGAGAGCCAGGTTCAGCCTGTATGATATAGAGAAGGGACTGGTATCCGGGGTATTGCGCAAGGAAAAGAGGGAGCGCATATCCGGTTTGTACGCCATTATAGACACGCAGTATCTGGGGAACCGCCACCATGATAAAGTAGTTACCCAGATGCTTGAGGGCGGTGCCAGGATAATTCAGCTGCGTGATAAAAATATGCTGAAAAAAGAGCTTTTGCCCGTAGCCCGACAGTTGAAGGAGCTGTGCGCCACACATAATGCCCTCTTTATAGTAAATGATTACCTTGATATAGCCCTAGCAGCTGATGCCGATGGCTTGCACATCGGGCAGGATGACCTGCCATTAAAAACCGCCCGCAAGCTGCTGCCGATCGGTAAAATCATCGGCTATTCGGCAGACAATGTATCTCAGGCGATTACCGCCGAAGCCGATGGCGCCGATTACATTGCCGCCGGCGCAATCTACCCGACACAATCCAGGGCAGAAGTGGAAACAATCGGGCTTGATATGCTTAAAGCCATAAAGCAAGAAACCAGCCTGCCGCTGGTGGCTATCGGTGGCATTAACCGACATAATGCAGAAGAGGTTTTAGCCGCCGGCGCCGATAGCATTGCCGTAATAAGTGCCATAATGCAGGCAGAATCGCCGATGGAAGAGACAAAACGAATAATAGATAAAATTGGAGTATAAAATTGGGTGATCTTACTGAAAACCTGAATTCAATCGCCGACAAGATAAGGGCCGACCTGCTGGCAAAGGACTCCGCCAGAGAAAAGGCGCTGCCCCTTTGCCGCGACGTTATCCGCTATAGCGGCAGGTCCATCCGCGCCCTGCACCGGCAGGAGTTTGATAAAGCCAGGGATATGCTCGGTTCAGCCGGAAAACTTGTTGGCGATGCCAAACAGCACCTTGCCGAATACTGCGAACTGCAGCACTCTCGTTTTATACTTGACGCCCAGAAGGAGTTTGCCGAAGCCAGCATTACGCTGACTTTGATAACAAAACAAAAGCTGCCCGATCCCGATGAACTGGGAGTGGATTATGCCGCTTACCTGAACGGATTGGGTGAAGCTATCGGGGAGGTAAGGCGTTATATCCTGGATAGCCTGAGAAAGGGCGACCTGTCAAGGGGTGATGAGCTGCTGCAGGCTATGGACGATATATATGATGTTCTGGTTACAATGGATTTTCCCGATGCCATAACCGCCAGTCTGCGTCACACCACAGATATGATGCGTGCCGTCCTGGAAAGGACGCGCAGTGATTTAACGCTGGCGATACAGCAGAAAAACCTGGAAAATAAAATGGAAAAGCTTAATAGAAGGGGGAACAAAAGTTGAACTCAATGTTAATCGCCGTTATATGCGGTATCCTGGGCTTAGCCGTAGCCGCTTTTATGGCCTACTATGTGCTAAAACAACCTCAGGGCTCGGAGAAAGTGAGGCAAATCTCAGCCGCCATCAAGGAGGGTGCGCTTACCTTCCTGGGGCGGGAGTACCGCATACTGGCAATATTCGTGGCAGTAGTAACTGTCATCCTGGGGGTGGTACCTGCCCTCGGCTGGTTCGTATCAATAGCCTTTGTTTTCGGTGCCATCTGTTCCGGGCTGGCTGGGTTCATCGGCATGAGCATCGCCATAAGGGTCAATTCCAGGACCGCCACCGCCACCCAGAAAAGCCTTAGTCACGGATTACGGGTTTCTTTCCGCGGCGGTGCGGTGATGGGATTAAGCGTTGTCAGCATCGGTATACTCGGGCTTAGTATTTTATATTTTGCTTTTGGTGATAACGCCAATTTCCTCACCATTATCCCCGGTTTCGGTTTCGGCGCTTCTTCGGTAGCCATATTCGCCCGGATAGGTGGCGGTATTTTTACAAAGGCTGCTGATACCGGAGCTGATATAGTCGGTAAGGTTGAAAAGGGAATCCCGGAGGATGACCCGCGCAACGCCGCCGTTATCGCTGATTTCGTTGGCGATAACGTGGGTGATGTCGCCGGTATGGGCGCCGACCTGTTTGAGTCTTATGTAGATTCAATTATCGCCACCATGACTCTGGGTATGATTGCCGCCATCGCCGCTAAAAATCATATGGGCATACTCTTGGTTCCTGACGAAGCTGCCGCCTGGTTCCTGCCAATACTGGTAGCCGCCGGCGGTATCCTGGCTTCAATCATCGGCATCTTTATGGTCCGGGTAAGCGAGAAGCTCAAGATGGAAGCGCTTCTAAATGCCCTGCGCCGCGGCACTTTTTCAGCATCAATCCTGACGGCAGGTTTTTCTTTCCTCGCCGTCCTCTTTCTGGATGCCAGCATTAATATATACTGGGCGATACTTGTCGGGCTGGTCGCCGGCGTCCTTATCGGAGAGAGTACCAATTACTTCACCTCCTACAGCAACAAGCCAACCCTGCGCATCGCTGAAGCATCACAGACCGGGGCTGGCACCAACATCGTCAGTGGTTTCGCCAATGGGCTGATGAGCACCCTGCCACCGGTTATCCTGATAGTCATCGCCATCATTGTTGCTCACCACTTCGCCGACGTATATGGTGTGGCCATAGCCGGCGTCGGTATGCTGGCTACGCTGGGTATCCAGGATGCCACCGACGCCTACGGACCGGTGGCCGATAATGCCGGCGGAATCGTCGAGATGGTTGGATTGCCGCCGGAGATAAGGCAGCGAACCGATGCCCTGGATTCACTGGGCAACACCACCGCCGCCACCGGCAAGGGTTTTGCCATCGGCGCCGCCGGGCTGACCTCGCTGGCACTACTGCTTTCCTACGTCAATGCGGTTGAGATAGAAATGGCTGATATCAGCCTGCTTGACCCGCGTGTCATTGCCGGGCTTTTCCTGGGGGCACTGCTGCCGGCTGTTTTCTGCGCCCTGACGTTGAACGCCGTGGGCAAGACAAGCTTTTCCATTGTAAATGAAGTGCGCCGCCAGTTCCGCGAAATAAAGGGGCTGATGGAAGGCACTGCCAAGCCGGATTACGCCCGCTGCGTGGACATCTGCACTAAAGACTCCTTAAAACAGATGATTTTACCTGGTGTAATTACCATAGCCTCACCGGTAGTTATCGGCCTCGTCCTAGGACCACTGGCTCTCGCCGGTTTCCTGGTCGGAGCTATCATTACCGGCTTCATACTGGCGATAACCTTCTCCAATGCTGGTGGCTCATGGGACAATGCCAAGAAATGGATAGAGACCGGCGCTTACGGAGGCAAGGGTTCTGATGCTCACAAGGCAGCCGTTGTCGGTGATACTGTGGGTGACCCGATGAAGGATACTTCCGGGCCATCACTGAACATCATGATTAAACTGATATCAATAATAGCGCTGGTTATAGCTCCGGTGCTGATTGATTTCAGCGGGCTTATATAAGGATTAAACGAGAAAAGGATTACCCCGGCGCTCGGCTCCGATAGTAGTATCCGGACCGTGCCCGGGGTAAACTTTTATAGCGTCATCAAGCACCAGCAGCCTGTTCCTGATGCTTTCTATCAATTGTTCGTGGTTACCACCGGAACCGGGCAGGTCGGAGCGGCCAATGCTGCCATTAAACAGGGTATCGCCGCTGAATAACACCCCATCGCCGAGAAGGCAGATACTGCCCCGCGAGTGTCCCGGCGTATGAATTACCGTTAACTCAAAACCGCTAATGGATACAACATCGCCGTCATTTAGCAGCCTGTCCGGGGGAGGCGGTGATTTAAAACCGGCACCCATAAAGACGCCCAGCAGTTTCTGTTTTAGCGTACTGACATCTTCGGTATGAATAGCAATCGGGGCGGCGGTTTCTGCCTTAACCTCTTTCAGGGCAGCAGTGTGGTCGGAATGTCCATGGGTCAGGATTATAATTTTTATATCTAAATCTGAATCCCTTACCTCTTTCAGAATCCGCTCTGCTTCGTCACCGGGGTCGATTATAATCCCCTGTCGGCTGGTTTCAGAGCCGATTATATAACAATTGGTGGCAAAGGAGCTGACCTCCAGGCTTTTCAATATCATTACTTACTCCTGTAAACTTATGCAATAAATAGAGGGGTGACAGTTTTTTATTCTACCACATCAGGCAAAGCCGTTAATAATGCAGCCAACTCCCGCTGTATATTTTGACATCCGGACCCAAAGCTGATAACTTTTATATGCTTATGGCAACTTTAGAAAAAAACCCGGACGATACAAAGGAGATGGTAGAGCTAGCCTTCCGCTGGAAATATATAATGCTGCCGCTGTCATTACTATTGTTGATGGCAGCACTGACCGCTATTTTCTATCCCCAGCTAAGCGATGAAGTAGCCTACCGTTTCAGTCTGAGCGGCTCACCTGAAAGCTGGCTCAGCCGCCCGGTAATTCTTCCATTTGCACTGCTGCCGCAATTTATACTTTTTATGATCGCTATCGCTATAACCTTTGGGATAACCAGGGCAGGCCGCTCCATCGGACAGATAGCCAGCGCCTTGAAACCGGAAAAGCTCTTAATGCTGATGGGTAACCTGGTCTCCCTGCCCCAGATTGTATTCGGCTTCGTAATGCTTGATATTTTCATATACGATATAAACGATAATCACATCATGCCCTTATGGCTTTTCGCCCTGATTATAATGATTGCAGGCGGCGTTATTCTTGCCATATTTTTCATCCAGGCATTCAGGCATTCCGGCAGCCTCAACTTATAATATTGCTGAATATGAACGTATATAAAAAAGAAAGGGTTAAACCTGTCTGAAATGAATAAAGCCAGTATGGAAAAAATTGTTTCTCTCTGCCGTCGGCGCGGTTTTATTTTCCCCAGCAGCGAAATATACGGCGGGCTATCAAGCTGCTGGGACTATGGACCATTGGGTGTAGAGCTTAAAAACAACGTAAAAAAGGCATGGTGGCAGGCGGTAGTCCAGCAAAGGGACGACATCGTCGGTCTGGATACAAGCATTTTCATGCACCCCAGGATCTGGGAAGCCAGTGGCCACCTGAAAGGCTTTTCCGACCCGATGGTAGACTGTATGAAATGCAAGATGAGGTGGCGCACCGACGATCTTGACGGTGATGTATGCCCATCCTGCGATGGTGAGCTTACCGAGCCCCGCCAGTTCAACCTGATGTTTAAGACTTTTATGGGACCTGTCGAGGATGAAGCCAGTGTGGTCTATCTGCGCCCGGAAACAGCCCAGGGTATATTTGTCAACTTCCAGAACGTGGTCACTACCACCAGAAAGAAACTGCCTTTTGGTATCGCCCAGATAGGCAAATCCTTTCGCAACGAAATTACCACCGGCAATTTCATCTTCCGCAGCCGTGAATTCGAACAGATGGAAATAGAATATTTCGTCAAACCTGGTACGGACAAAGAGTGGTTCGACTACTGGCTGAAGGAAAGAATGAACTGGTATATTGGACTGGGGATTAAAGAGGAGAATTTAAAGCTACGCCCGCATGGCGATGCAGAGCTGGCTCACTACGCCCGTTGTTGCTCTGATATCAACTATAACTTCCCGATGGGCTTAGCCGAGCTGGAAGGGATTGCCAATCGCGGCGATTTTGACCTTGTGCAGCATGCCAAATTTAGCGGTAAAAGCCTCACCTATCTTGACGAGGATAGCAAAGAGCACATCGTACCCTATATTATTGAGCCGTCAGCCGGGGTAGACCGCTCCGTATTGGCTTTTCTGTGCGACGCCTATGATGAAGAACCTGATAAAGACGAAATACGAGTGGTGCTTCACCTTCACCCCGCATTGGCACCCTATAAAGCAACCGTACTGCCCCTCAGCCGAAAGGAACATCTGGCTAAGGTAGCAAAAGAAATATACGCCGAAGTGCGCCAGTGCTGGATGACAGGTTATGATGACACCCAGAGCATCGGCGGCCGCTATCGGCGGCAGGATGAAATCGGCACACCGTACTGTATAACGGTTGACTTTCAATCACTGGATGATAAGCAGGTTACCATCCGAGAGCGCGACAGCATGAAGCAGATACGCATTCCCATAAGCGAACTTAACAGTACGCTTGCTGCCAAACTAGGCGGCGAATCCTTCGAGGTTCTGCCTCCCGGCGGCAGCCACCAGATGGGATTCTAAACCGGCGAAAGTTAATAATGAAAATTATCCACTTTGCAGACCTTCACCTAGGGGTGGAAAGCTACGGGCGTATCGACCCGGCCAGCGGGCTTTCCTCCCGTTTCCTGGATTTTCTTTCATCCTTTGACAAACTGGTGGACTATGCCCTTGAAAACAGGGTTGACCTCGTCCTTTTCTGCGGCGATGCCTACAAGAGCCGCGACCCCAGCCAGACCCAGCAGCGTGAGTTCGCCAAACGTATAAAGCGGCTTTCAGAGAGCGGGGTAGCCGTCTTCCTTCTTGTCGGCAACCATGACCTGCCCAACTCCATCGGGCGAGCCACCACCACCGAAATCTTTAATACGCTGGCGGTGGAAAACGTCTACGTCGCCAACCACCCTGGTATACAAATTATTAAGACTCCGAACGGCATTATTCAAATCGCAGCCCTCCCCTGGCTTAGGCGCAGCAAACTTTTAGCCAGTGAAGATGCAAAGAATTTAAACTTCGACGAGCTTAATAGGAAGATGCAGCAGAAGTTGACCGGCATAATTAAAAACATGGCTGAAAAGCTTGACCCTTCTCTGCCTGCAATACTGGCTGCCCATGTCTGGGTTTCCGGCTCCCGCATCGGCTCGGAGGAATCGATGACCATCGGTCAAGAACACGTATTACTGCCGGGCAGTACCGCCAACCCGGCTTTTGACTACATTGCTCTGGGGCATATTCATCGACACCAGGTTCTTTCGGATGACCCGCCACTGGTATATGCCGGCAGCCTGGAAAAGCTGGACTTCGGCGATGAAAATGATGAAAAAGGATTTTATCTTGTAGATATCAGGGCTGATAAAAAAACGGGCAAGAGGCAGGCTTCGTATAATTTTCAACCATTAAACGGCCGCCGTTTCTTAACCATAAATGTTAATATAGAACCTCAGGACGCAGAGCCGACAGCCAAAATCATCAAAGAAATTTCCCGGCATAACACCACCGATGCTATTATCCGTCTCCAGATCAGCCTTTCCCAGGAAAGCGAGGGGCAGATTCTGGATGTTGAAATAAGAAACGCACTTAAAGATGCTCACTATTACGCTGTTACAAAAGATATAAAACGGCAGAGCCGACTGCGTCTGGGTGAACACAGCGCCGAAGAGATAACACCGCTGGCAGCCCTGAAGGTATACCTTGAAGACAAGAAGTTCTCCAAGAGCTACTCCAAACTGCTGCTTAAGTACGGTGAAGAGCTTATAAAAGAAAAGGTTTCCGAAGAATAAATCCGATTAAAGATAATAGACGAGGAGGAAAGCATGGACTACCACATGCAAAAACCTATATTCGAGAACCGCTATGACGCCGGGCGACAGCTGGCTGAAAAACTCGGTGCATATAAAAAGGAACCGGTTATCGTGCTGGCTATCCCCAATGGTGGCATACCAGTCGGAATGCGGGTAGCCCTTGCCCTCAATGCCGACCTCGACCTTGTCATTTCACGTAAAATACCGATACCGCTGAGGCCCGAAGGCGGCTTCGGCGCTGTTGCCGACGACGGCACGACTATCCTCAACCAGGCTATATTAAAGAGAATAGAGCTTACCGAAAAGCAGGTGAACTACCAGGTGAACAAAGTTAGGAACGATATCCAGCAGCGCAGCCTGCTCTACAGAGGCAGCAAACCGCTTTCGATAGTAAAGGAAAAGATAGCCATAATCGTTGACGACGGGCTGGCTTCGGGCTATACCATGATGGCTGCCATTGAATCGATACGCCGCCGCCAGCCGAAGTATATCATCGCCGCCGTGCCGGCAGCTTCGGCAGCTGCCGTCAAGAGTGTGGAAAAAACCGCCGACAGGGTAATAACGGTGGAAACGTCGTTCGCCCCCAAGTTCTACATTTCAGATTTTTACCGCTACTGGAATGTCCTGGGCGACGAAGAAGGCCTCAAGTGCTACAAGGACTGGCAGATGAGGCGCTACCAGTCCAGCATCAGACCGCCAAAGGGGAAATAGCTTGGGCTAAAGACTATTAGCCTGACCGATACCATTAGCTTTTGCAAATTCCTGCCAGACTTCTGGCATTCTATTTACAAGGAATTGATAGAATTTAATAAACCTATCAGCCTCATCTTCAATATATTCCTGAACTGAACTATAATCTCCTTCTTTACACCATTTTGAAACTTTTAGACCAGAATCCCTCTTACCAATAAATCTCCCTAGACTTGCTCCTTTAAATGAACCACTATTACACATTACTACAATCGGTTTTAGATCTATATTAGGGCGATCACTGAATATGGACTTCGGTTTTACATTAATACCTATCTCTCTCCAACGATAAAGTAAACTAAAATAATCAAAAACCAAATTAAATCCAACAGGAACAAATTCCCATGGTTTTTCTGGATTAAATATATGGTAGAACTTCTCCAGTATATCTTTTTCTGATGATTCCCATGATTTTAATATTACCAGTTCGTCTTTCTTCTCACCGGTTCTGGTATCAATTTGTTGGTATTGTATTGTGAGAATATCATCCCCTTTAAAATCTGGTCTTTCTCCTTTGGGGTTTGTTTCTATATCGAAATAATAGTCAGTCATTCTCTATCGCTCATTTCTTCTTTATCTCATAGCGGATAATTGTTTTTACCACCTTGGCATTGGGCCTGGTGAGGTATTCTTCCTCATGGTGCCCGGCTATCTCGTAACTGCTTTCTTTAATGAATCTATGCAGGCGCTCAATATTGGGCCCCTCTTCGCTGTACGATCCCAGGTGAAGAATCTGGGCTACCGTGCCGTATTGCCAGGTTTCAAGCCTGACCTCAATACCGACGACCTTCTGCGGTAAAACAGCGGTATCATTTGGGATGGGCAAGCCGATAATGTGGTTCCATTCTTCCTTTGGCTTTGTGGCGGCATCGGGGTAACGGGCACGCAGCCCGCTGACCTTGAAGGTGGGTAATCCCTTATTCTTGAGGTCGAACTTGAGGGTATAAACAGAGCCATATAGGGCGGGCATAAGCTCGGTAAAGACCTTTTCCGGTGTACCTTTACCGCTGACAACCGCCATTTTTTGCGACGCCATTTCTACAATTTGAGGCTCCAGCTTCTTTGATTTGCGTGGCATAATTAAGGCTCACCTCCTGAAGTTATTTATAAATTATTTTATTTAATCAATCAATTTAAACTGGTTAACATCCACCAGTCCTAAATCTGTCAATCGTAATTCGGGGATTACCGGCAGCGCCAGGAAGGATAAGGTGGCAAACGGCGATGGTAAACTGCTGCCAAGTTCGGCAGCCAGAGACTTCAGTTTCTCCAGTTGAGCAACGACATCTTCCAGCGGTTGTTCCGACATCAATCCGCCGATGGGCAACGGCAGGCTTGCCAGAACTTTTCCTTCGCTAACGACAACCAGTCCGCCCTGCAGTTTCTCAATTTCTCTAATGCCGGTATATATATCCCCGTCATCCACACCGACGCCAATTATATTGTGCGAATCGTGGGCAACGGAAGATACCAGGGCGCCTCGTTTCAGGCCAAATCCCTTGACCAGCCCGATGCCGATATTACCACTGGCACGGTGTCTCTCTACAACCACCAGTTTCAGGATATCTACTTCAATATCAGGCACGGCTGCTCCATCTTTAATGCTGGCTTTCATAATCTGCTTTTTAGTTATTATCTGCCCGGGGACAATCTCTATAACCGGCAGGCTGTCTGCCTTTGTCACAAGCTTCAGGTTTTCTAATTCAAAAGGTTTTACATTTACCGTAGTTACCGGTTTCCTGCCCCTGTATTTACTCGCTTTGAACAGGGTTTTACCTTTCTCAGCCACCAGTTTTCCGTAATGGAAAGCCATATCAATATTGAATTCAGACAGGTTATCAACAACGATAAGGTTAGCTATATAAGCGGGGGCTATAGCCCCCAACCTGCCCAGCCCGAAATATTCGGCGGCATTTATGGTCGCCAGCTGGATAGCCCTCACCGGTTCAAGCCCCAGCTTAATCGCCTTGCGCACTATGGCATCCATATCGCCATCCCTCAGCAGGTCGGCACAACTGCGGTCGTCGACAACAAACAGACAGCGTTTATAGGTTTTATCGGTAACCAGGGGCAACAGGGCTTCCAGATTTTTCTCCGATGAGCCTTCCCTGATCATAATATGCATACCCCGTTTCAGCTTTTCCCCGGCCTCTTCAAGGGAGACCGATTCGTGGTCTGAATAAATGCCGGCTGCAATATAAGCGGCCAGCTCTTTATCTCTTACCGAAGGAGCATGCCCATCGATTATCTTACCTTCAGCCATATTTATTTTCTTGAGGGCATTGCCATCGCCACCGATTACCCCGGGGAAGTTCATCATCTCCCCCAGCCCGATAACACCCTTCCAGCCGAGAATCCGCTTTAGCTCATCGGCTTCAAGACAGGCACCCGAAGTCTCGAGATGAGTCGCCGGTACACAGGAAGGAGCCATCAGAAAGAGCTCCAGTGGCAAGCGGCGAGCGGAGTTTAGAATATATCTGATAGCATCAATACCGCAGACATTTGTCAGTTCATGCAGATCGGTGATTACTACCAGCGTACCCCTGGCAACTACCGCCCGGGCATACTGGTCTATATCCAGCATTGAGCTTTCGATATGGGTATGCCCGTTGATGAGACCCGGCACCAGATACCTGCCGCCCAGGTCTATAAACTCTTCAGCCTGCCTGTAATCGCCAATGCCGGCAATTTTTCCGCCATGAATGGCTACGTTACCCGTCTCTATTTCCCCGCTGAAGACGTTGATTATAGCGGCGTTGGATAGAATCAGGTCAGCCGGGCTTTCACCCCTTGCCACCGAGATTAAGCTTGCAAGCCCGGAGGTCATTATTACTCCTCTTTAATAAAACATAAATCGGGCAGGTGGCGGAACTTCCCGTCCCAGTCCAAACCATAGCCCACTATAAACTTATCTGGTACTTCAAAACCCAGGTAGTCAATATTAACCGGGAGCTTCCGCCGCGACGGCTTGCTGGTCAGGGAACATATCTTTACCGAGGACGGCTTCTGCTTTTTCAGGTAATTAAGCAGGAAATTCGTTGTCAGACCGGTATCGACTATATCTTCAACAATAAGCACATCCCGGCCCCGGATATCGGCACAAAGGCCCTGAACCACTTCAACCTTCCCTGAAGTCCCCCGGCTCTGCCCGTAGCTGGATAAACTGACAAACTCCACTTCCGCTTGTAAATCAAGGTGCCGAATCAGGTCAGCCAGAAAAATAAAGGCACCCTTTAAGACGGCAACCAGGATAGGTTTCCTGCCACGATAGTCTTCATTTATCCGTGCCGCCAGCCGGCAGACAACAGTTTCTATCTCCCGGCAACTGATAAAAACCCTGGGTTCTATCTGAGAATCCATAGCCATCAAGATTATAGTGGCTGATATTACTGTTGTCTAGCGAAAAGGTGTTCAATTCACAATAACTACGTGCTATAATATCCTGGAAGGTGGAAACCATTTTCGTGGTTAAAGAGGCGTCCAAAATGAAATGTCTTAATTGCAGCCGTGATATTGATAAATCTCTCTTTCCCGAAGATTTAACCTATTGCCCCTACTGCGGACAGGAAATGGGTACGGCAAGTATCGGTGAGAGACTGCAATTCTGCCCCTATTGCGGCAAGAAACTGTCCGAACAGACCAGCTTCTGCCCGCACTGTGGTAAAAAGCTTTTATCCACAGAGCCAAGGGACGGTATACCTGACATCCACAACCTTAAGGATATTCAGCAAGCCGGCAAGGATTTAATAGATAGCACCGCCAAACCGCTGGCTAAAAAGGTGAGAAATATTTTCGGCCGCGAAAGAAAAGTTAAAAAACTCTATAAACAGTGGGCGGAGTTTTCCAACCTACCCCCAGAAGAAATACCAACAATGGAAGAGTTGAGAAAAACATCGGCTGAAGAAAAAGCCGGGGGAGACAGCCATCCTAATGATGACGAAGACTAAAAAAGAAAGCCCTTCCATGGTTATCAATGTAGAACACCTGGTTAAAAGCTATGGCGACATTAAAGCGGTAAACGACATAAGCTTCCAGGTTTACAAGGGCGAAACCTTCGGTATGCTGGGGCCCAACGGCGCCGGCAAGACAACCACCGTAGAGATAATCGAGGGGCTGCGCCGGGCGGATTCCGGCCGTATATCCGTTCTGGATATGGATGTCGCCAAAGTTCCCACTAAGGTTAAGCAGAGAATCGGCATCCAGCTACAGGCGCCCTCACTGTTGCCGCTGGTAACCGTTCAGGAGATACTGGTCCTCTTCGGCAGTTTCTACGAGCATTCCCTGCCGGTGGACGATGTTCTTAAACTTCTGGCGCTAGAGGAAAGCCATAAGGTGCTGGTTAAAAACCTTTCCGGCGGCCAGCAGCAGCGGCTTTCTGTAGCTATGGCGCTGATTAACGTCCCGGATATTGCCTTCCTCGACGAGCCGACAACCGGCCTGGACCCCCAGGCACGCCACAGCCTGTGGACAGTCATTGAGAATATGCGTGACGAAGGCAAAACAGTTTTCCTGACCACCCACTACATGGATGAAGCGGAACGATTGTGCGACCGCGTGGCGGTCATCGACCACGGCAATATCATCGCTATGGGCTCACCAAGAGAGCTTATAAACGAACACTTTAATGAAAGCGCCATCCAGTTTGAGCTGGATCCGGCGCCACCCGAAGTTGTTCTTAAATCTTTCCCCGGAGCTAAAGAGGTAATGGTCAACAATAACGAGGTCATTATGTATTCCGAAAATATACCGGTGACTATGTCGGCTATACTGAAATACGCCGAGAAGGCGAATATTACCGACCAGCTTAAAGACCTGTATGTGCGCGAAGCCACCCTGGAAGATGTTTTCCTGAAACTTACCGGCAGGAAGATAAGAGAATGAAAGCCTTTAACAGACTACTGGTGGCTAATTTCAAGCAGTTTGTC
>DAOVXW010000072.1 GCA_030635945.1 Dehalococcoidia bacterium | reverse complement strand
TGGCAAAGGCAGAGAAACTTATGATTACCGGCTACCAGAGGGAACTTACCTACCGCCGCAGCGACGGCAGTTTCTCCGCCTTCGGGCAGAGTGACGAAGAGGGCAGCCTATGGCTAACCTCTTTCGTCCTTAAGAGTTTCGCCGAAGCCAGAGACCTTATCTATATTGATGACACCGTTCTGCAAGAGGCCGCTGACTGGCTTAAGTCTCACCAGAACAGCGACGGCTCCTTTGAGCCGATTGGTTTCGTCCACCATCAGGAGATGCTCGGCGGTCTTAACGGCAAAGACGCCATGACCGCCTACACTGCCATCGCCCTTATGGAATACGGGGAGAATACCAGCGCTGAAAAAGCCATCGAATACCTTGAGGGAATACTTGACGAGATGGATGACCCGTACACCCTGACTATAACTGCCTATGCCCTTGAGCTTTCCGGCAGCGATAGCAGCGACGACGCCTACCGTATGCTGCTGGAGCTTGCCATTGAAGACGAGAACGGCCTGCACTGGGGCGGTGGTGATGTTATAGGCAATGAAGACATAGCCCCCGGGCACCCAATGCCGCACAATCAGAGCGCCGTTATAGAAACCACCGCTTACGCCACCCTGGCTCTTGTTGAGCATGGCGATGCCTTTAATGCCTCGCAGGCAGCCAAGTGGATTGTATCACAGAGAAACGCCTATGGCGGCTTCGGCTCAACGCAGGATACTGTTATGGCTTTACAGGCGCTCACTCAGTATTCCACCGGCACCCGTGCCGATGTTGACCTCACTATAACCATAGAAACATCGGGATCCAGCATAGAAAAGAGGATTACGCCCGAAAATTTCGATATCCTCCAGATTATTGAGGTACCGATTAACGACCGGGTTGAGATTACCACCGAGGGCAAGGGCGAAGCTGTTGCCCAGATGGTCAGGCGTTTCAATTTACCCCAGGCTGAGGCCGGTGAGGATATCCTTAAAATAAACGTCGATTACGATACAACCGAGGTTGAGGTTAACGACCTGGTTACCGTCTCTGTTGAGCTTGAGTTCAATCCACCCCAGCAGATGGAAGCCGGTATGGTGGTTGTTGATATTTCGGTGCCTACAGGTTTTACGCCGGTTACGGAATCCATCGCTGACGTAGCGGAAAGGGAAAAGAAGATAAAACGTTATGAAATCGCCGGTAGGAAGGTTATATTCTACATAGAGAACATGCTGCCGGGCGATAGCCTTTCTTTCAGCTTCAAGGTGCAGGCAATGTTCCCGGTTAAAGCCAAGGGCGTTACCTCTCTGGTCTACTCATACTACCAGCCGGATATCAGGGGTGAAACTCTGGGCGATGAGGTTACCGTAAATTAGCAGCAAGACCATATATATAATCAGAGACTGGGTTTACTAAACCCAGTCTCTTCTCATTTTCTTAATATAATTTCTATTCCTTTGCGAACGGGATCAATCCTCTCTTTATAGCCTTTACCACCGCCTCGGTACGGGCATTGGCATCAAGCTTGCTTAATATTGAGGTAACATGGTTCTTTATTGTCTGCTCGCTGATCTTCAGCTTGACTGCAATCTGCTTATTGGCACAGCCCTGAGCCATATAATTGACTATTTCCGTCTCACGTGAGGTAAGGGGTGATATCAGGCTTCTAACCTCCTGCTGCTGGTACAGTTCCTGGAACTGGTCGAGTATATGGGCTGCTACCTTGGGCCGTTTGTTCAGGCTATCATTTATGGGGTGTTCACCATGTGCTACACGTCTTACCATATCGATCAAGTCTTTGCTATTGATATCTTTGCCCAGATAGGCTGCAGCCTGTCTTTTTATGACTTCAAATATCTGTTCATCATTTATATCCGATGCCAGCACAATAACCGCAGTGCTGGGGGTTACCTGCTTTATCCTTTTAAGCAGATTAAGCCCACTATCCGATGCAGTATCAATATCAACAACAGCCACATCAGGCGGCATAACCTCTATCATCCGGGGCATTTTATCGGTCAGCTGTGACTCACCGGCAATCTCAATATCATTTATGTCTGAAAACGCATTCTGAACACCCTGCCTGAACAGTGGCTGCTGACTGAATATCCAGACAGTTATACTTTGTTCATTCATATTGCAATCCCTAATTTCATGGTTATATTATTTTGTCGGTTTGCTTGACCACTTCTCAGCCAGGTCACCGGCTATGGGCAACTTATATATCATTCCCTGGTATGCCTTATACATCAGAACAACCCAGAGGACAAACCAGACACCGCCAACCAAAGGCCACATGAATAAACTAAAAAATGGTATCCAGCCAAATGCAATACCGATTATATTAAGGGTACCAAATACTATTATTGACTGCACGGCGTGAAAGCGAACGAATTTATTTTCCGTCTCTATAAGTAGAAATATGAGTCCGCTTACCCAACCCGCCACATAGCACAGTAAACCGGCTACGTTATCTTCAAGTCCAGTAGAAGTCTTTACCATTAGTGTTTCTCCTTCCGCTCAATTTGCTATTAGAATATACTCAGATTCAACCAGTGTCAATATATCTCCGGCAGGAAGCTGCTGAATCTAGTGTCTTTCCACTTTTTCCACCCGGTAACATAGCCGGCCGGCCGGTACTTCTATTTCTATAACATCACCAATCACCCGTCCGATTACTGCTCTACCTATCGGTGATGCGTTTGATACCTTGCCTTTAGTCGCATTCGCTTCTCTGGGGCCGACGATTATATATTTCAACTCCTCGCCGGAAGACAGATCAACAAGTTTAACCATGTTACCGACACATACTTTATGTGTAATCTCTGTTTTTTCACCAATTACGGTTGCTATCTTCAGGGTTTCTTGCAGTTCTATAATTTTTCCCTCAATATGACCAAGCCTCTCCTTGGCGGCATGCAGGGGGGCATTTTCCCGAAAGTCTTTATCTTCGGCGGCTCTTCTGATTTCTTCGATAACAGATGGCTTTTGGCTTTTGAGTTCTGAAAGTTCCTTTTCCATTGAATCATAGCCTGTCCTTGTCAGAGATATCGCCGCTGCTGCTTTTCTCCCGGTATTTTCTTTTTGCCGGGTTTTTCCTTTTTTTATCTTTATATGCACTGCCAGGTTTTTCTTGATCCATCCTTCTTTTCTGGCATATGACAGAAATGCTTTCGCCAATTCAAGTTTTTTTCGATATTCTGCAACCGATGGCGGTATCTTCTTGGCATATTTTGCCACTTCATCAGGGGTTATTCTATCCATAAGCCTTTCCCTGCCGAACCAGCGCACGAACTGGTAGATTGCCTGCTGACTAGTGGTTATTTTTTCAGGCGGTAAACTGCCCAGAAAACGGCTGGATGCCTCATTCAAATTCAATTCCCTATTGCTATCTGTCATCGTTTCTCCCATTCAAAATAAATCCTAATGGAATCTTTATAGCCTTTATGGATTTTGTAATTACTTTTTGTCTGACCAATCTTAGTATAGCCCTGCCATGCCAGTCAAAAGAAAGGTCATCTGCTTCAAGCAAGGTTTTATCAATACCATTTTCAATAGTGATATCAATTATTCTTTCTATTTGCCTGTCACTCAAGCGTTCGTATAATTTCCTTGCCCAGTAACATATTTTCAGCTCCTGCCACAGTTCCTTCTTCCATTCCCGCTGGTAGCCGGACAGATTTTTTGCTGAAAGGTCATTCTTATCTAAAGCTGCTATCAGGTTGCAGGCCGCTATTTCAGCGCTCAGCAGGCCGAAGTAGATTCCACCCCCCGTTGTCGGCTTCACCTGCCCGGCGGCATCACCAGCCACAATCAGCCGCCGTCCGTATGTTCTCGCTGGTGGCTTTATGGTGACCCCGCGGCAATCTATTTTTTCGCCGTTATAATTTATTTTCCCCTCATCCTTCAGCGACGATAACAGCTTTTTAAGATATTCTTTTGGATTATTTCGCGATAGCAAGCCGACAAGGGCCTTCTGCGGCGAGGTCGGCACCAGCCATGCGAAAAAGCCGGGGGCAACTTCCCTTCCCATATATACTTCTATCTCATCAATGCAGTTATTTTCCACCTCAACCTGAGCGCCGATGGCATAATCAGCGGGTTCGCCCAATCCCAACCTGTGAAATAGTTTTGAGCCAAAGCCGACAGCAATAACAACCGCCCGAGCTTTGTATCCCAATTCATCGCCATTGCTATCTGTTCTAACCGATATACTGCCAGTTTCCTGTTTAATATCCTTTACCGTATTTTTAAAGAGGTATTTCGCTCCGACACCCATTGCTCTTTCGGCCATATACAAATCAAGTAACGCCCGGTCTATAATACAAGCCTGGTTTTCCCTGCGCCATAGCCGGATCAGCTTTCCTGAAGGTGAAAATATCCTGGCGCTGTTTGCTTTTCTTAAGATTAGCTTTTTATCAATAT
>DAOVXW010000049.1 GCA_030635945.1 Dehalococcoidia bacterium | reverse complement strand
CAGGTCTGCCGGGCTCTTGACTCTATCTAGTAACCTCGACATTTTAAATCCAATCGAATATACAACTAACTTCTATACTAACAATGCGGAGAGATAGTTGTCAAGCTGGCAGACGGGTAGCTTGACGCTGTTAGAAACCATTTGATACACTGCCTGTAAAGCTTCGATATACGAATAAAGGAAAACCTGTTATTGATAGATAATATTCTTGAATTAAACATTCTAAAAGAGCTTATAGTCATTATTATCGCCACCCTGCCAATAGCCGAACTTCGTGCTGCAATACCGATAGCTATAAGTACGCTTGAAATCCCCTGGTATTATGCTTATTTACTGGCTGTAATCGGCAATATGTTACCGGTGCCTTTTATACTATTGTTTCTTGAAGCTGCCACAAAATTGATGAGTAAAGTGGCTGTTTTTGAACGTTTTTTGAACTGGCTTTTTGAAAGAACCAGGCGAAGGGGCAGAATAATAGAAAGGTATAAGCGCATTGGTCTGATATTGTTTGTAGCTATACCGCTACCGGTAACCGGTGCCTGGACGGGTTCTTTAGCGGCTGTGCTATTTGGTATAAAGTTTAAGCAAGCTTTTATGTCAATATTTATCGGGGTAACTATTGCTGGTATAATTGTTACCTGTTTAACATTGCTGGGTTGGGCCGGCGCCGCGATTGCTGGTACTGCCCTTCTTGGACTGGCTGTTTACAGCCTGTGGCGCGCCCGGTATAGTGGAAGTTAGCAGTAGGTCAATAACTGTTTAAAAGCCGCCTGACTTGACCTCTCCCTTGGACTGATGTTACATTTTGTATACAAAAGCATGTCCCTGTAGCTCAGCTGGACAGAGCAGCTGCCTTCTAAGCAGCGGGTCGAGCGTTCGAATCGCTCCAGGGACGCATTTAGCTTTAATCCCACCAAAAAACAACCTCAACCTTTTAATTAATATATAACCCTTACTATCAAAGAACCTTAGCATTGAGATCGGTATATCCTTGAGGCGTTAGCAGTTCATCCAACTCCTCCGGATTGCTTAGCTCTATCGTAACCATCCAGCCGCTGACATACGGATCATTGTTAACATGCATTTCTATGTCAATATATAGCTCATTGTTTATCTGTCGTACGGTGCCGCTTACAGGTGAGACGAATTCAACATTAAGCTTGGCCGCCTCGCCATACCCGAAATAACCTTCCTTTGTAAGCTTGTGATCTATTTCCGGAAGATATAATGAATAGATCTTGTCCATTAACTCGGACATTTTTTCGGTAATACCTATGACAACGATATTTTCAGCAACAAGCTTGATCCACATATGCTCGACAATATATAAACGGTCGGTAGCGGTAAACGTTGTGCAGCCGGGTATCGGCATTAACGGCGGCCGCTCACTCGGCGTGCTATAAACAAAGCCTTCGGCAGGGGGAAGGCTGGTAGTAGCAGTAGGTGTGCTGGTATTGGCAGTGCTGGTATTGGTGGTGGTATTAACAGGCGTGCTGGTAGTAGTGGTAGTACCCGTCGTAGTGCTGCTATTTCCGGGTGAGCCACAGGCCGAAGTAAGCGCCAGTGAGGCTATTGCCGTCCCACCCACTACCAGGCTGGCTTCTTTCAGGAACTGTCGCCTGGTTACCGTTTGTTTTTTTCTTAATTTTCCGGACATATCGTCAACCTCCTCGTGTGTTTAGATTAGCAATACTAATAGGATTATGTTTATATTTATATATAATATTATACTTCAATGTGATACATTTAGGCAAGAGCCTGCACCATATAGTATATTCCGACTCCTATAAAAATAAGCGCCATTACGATGCGCATCACCTTTTCGGCCTTACCAAGGCTGGTAACCCATTTTGATACGGATGACATGCTTACCATAAGCAATATACCGAAAAAGATCACCAGAAATCCGGAACCAATACCAAACATGGGTGGCAGCAGCACACCGGCATCCGTTGTTAGTGCCAGCGGTATAAGCACGGCAAAAAATAGCACGGCACTGTAAGGACAGAAAGCCAGGGCGAAGATAACACCCATAATAAAGGAACCCCAGAGACCACGGTTGGCAAACTTCTTGCCCAGAGTAGCCAGCCTACCCCCGCCGCCGAAGGAAATCTTATGGGCTACCAGCATCAGGATACCGGCGATAATAAGCAATGGCCCAAGGACATATGTGCCCACATCCTCGAGGAAATTGCGTATAGCCGGCACCTCCATGCCAATGCCGATAATAATGATTCCCAGCAGCGTGTAGGTAACCATACGTCCCAGGGAATATAGAAGACTGGCAAGAAAGGCGAATCTGCGGTCTGCCAGTCGCTGGCTGATGTAGGCTATGGCTGCAATATTGGTAGCCATGGTACAGGGCCCGAGGGCTGACATAATCCCCAGAAATAGGGCGGTGAACAACGGTACCGTGCTGTTTATGGCTAGATTATGGAAGAAGTCGGATAAACCTGTCATTCTATTCTCCTGCCAGTGCCTTATCCAACTCCCTCTTGAGAAGGTCGATAAACTTGGACTTTAGCATCTCATTCTCACCGGTAGTATCGGTATACAGCCATAACCCGCCAACTGCGCGGGTGCTGCTTACGATACCCTTGACTTCGGTGATATAAAAGCCGTAGGTTGTTGCGTTAAATTCCACCATAATGTCAGAGCTTGCCGAATCCTGGGTGTCGTGGCGGATATAGGTCAGCTTACCATTGTCCAGTTCGTTGTTATAATCGGTAGTGATAGTAGTATCTATCCACTCTGAAGCCAACCCCAGGCAAAAACAGGCGTCGGATTCGTAAAAATAGGTAACCTCAACCAAGTCCGGGGGACCGGGAGGAAGGCTGGCAGAAGTTCTGGTAAAATTCGTTGAGCTACCACAGGCTGTAATAGCAAAGAGTAAGAGTGATAGCGCCAGGAAAACGGAAAATTTCATTTTCATAAGATTATTGCCTCCTTTCTAAAAGAAATATTATTTAAATACATTATTTACCCTCTTCATTTAGAGCGTTAGTGATAAGCTTTATTATTTCTGATTTAGCGGGCACGCTTCCCGAACACTTTACCTCTTCGTTGATAACCAGCCCCGGAGTAATAAGAATTGGATACTCCAGAATCTTTCCCATATCCTGGATGTACTCCACCTGTGCGTCTATCTCAAGCTCTTGCACAACTTCCCTTACCAGCTTATCAAGGCTATGGCACTTGGCACAGCCTGGACCTAAAACCTTTATTTTCATTCTTACCTCCAGTTTTTAAACTATCTGCCCGAAGATGAAACCTGTCACCGTGGCCATAATCACCACCAGTACTATATAAATAAGTGTTTTACGCCAGCCCATGATTTTTCGCAGCACCAGTATACTGGGCAGTGAAACGGCGGGACCGGCGAGTAATAGTGACAGCGCAGGACCTTTGCCCATACCCAGATCCATAAAGGCGCGGATAATGGGTACCTCTGTCAATGTGGCGAAATACATCAGCATACCCGAAACGGATGCCAGTAAATTGGCCTGAATGCTATTTCCGCCTACCCAGTCAGCCACTACATCATCAGGGATAAGCACTGTCAGTATGCCGGCGACAAAAACGCCACCGAGAAGCCAGGGCAGTATCATCTTGAAAAAGCGCCACGTTTCCTTCATCCAGTAGACAATATCCTGCCGGGTGAACCAGCGCCATAATACAAAAAACAGCAGGGCAAACATAATGCCGGTCATTATCCAGTTCTTGGAAGCGGCAAATACAAGGATGCCCACCAGTGAACCGAAAAACAGCAGTAATTGCCACATTTTCCTGGCTGACGGGTCTTCACAAATATTAGCGAAGGCGCGCTCATCACCGGCTGTTTTTTCCTTGCGGAAAATCCAGGCCATAATAATTCCGATTATTATGGCAAATACGATTGCTCCCAGAGCCCGTGCCAGTCCGATATCGTATCCTAGGAGGCGGGCGGAATATATTATGGCAAGCACATTGATAGCCGGGCCGGCATACAAAAAAGTGATGGCTGGTCCAAGGCCGGCTCCCCTTTTGTAAATGCCGCCGAAAAGGGGAAGTATGGTACAGGAGCAGACGGCAAGCACAGTACCCGAAACCGAAGCAACGCCATAAGACAGGACCTTGTTGGCTTTAGGGCCGAAGTATTTAAGAATAGCACCCTGGGAAACAAAGACGGCAATGGCTCCGGCGATAAAGAAGGCTGGTATGAGGCAGGTAAGGACATGAAAGGAAAGGTATTCACGAAGGGCATCCCAACCACCTTGAAGTAGCTCTAGGGCATACTCCATCTATTTCTCCATTCTTTTTAAATAATCGGGCCCAACACGCTTGGCTTTTTCAAGCCGCTTCAAATCTTTACTTACGGCGGTGTTTCTTTGCAGGTCATTTTCGACCGCCTGCAGCAGTTGGGTGTGAAAATCGTTGTTACCCATGGAATTAATGGAATACAAAGTAAAGAGACCATCGTTTCTCCTATTGAGAAAACCGGCATCATATAGAATCTTCAGGTTGCGTGACGCACGTGTCTGCGAAATGTTGAGTGCCTGCATTACCTCACATACGCAGCACTCACGTTTCATTATAAGGTTGATGATGCGGACACGCGTTTCGTCGGAGAGGGCGTGTGCGGCTCTTGTTAGCTCTTTCATAGAAACTATACCCCTATATGCGCATCTATGACTAAAGAATAACACCACCTTGTTCTTTTTGTCAATACTAATAGAGATAAAATATAACTTAATTTAAGGTCTTAACTTAAGGTATAGTATAAGAAATCAGGCACACCGATACGATATGCCTGACAGAACTGTGTTTCTATAAACTAAAAGTCTGCGGTAGGAGAAAAGATTAAATTATTTTAATCCACATGTACCTAATGGCCGGTCTCCCTTTTCCTTTTTCGCTTTCTTCATAAGCAACCTGAACTCATCGCCATCTTCGGTAACGCTGATGGTTTCGTGCCCCCTCATCTTAACAAATCTCTCGATACTCCTCTTGTTTGCCGCGTCACCTATAACCTCTAAGATATCTCCCGGGTTCATTGTATCCAGTTTGCCCTTAATCATAATATTCGGTTCCGGGCACTTCTTGCCAAGGACATCAAGCTGAGCTGTCGCCTGAATTTCTGTCATAGCTAAGCAACCTCCTCCGTATTAAACTATCACTATTAATCTAATCTAAAAGTGGCCTGATAAAGCCAGTACAATCTGTACTGAAACGGATAGTAACAATATACACCAAAGTAGACAACTAAACAAACTGAAATAGCTTAAAGGGAAAACCGACAGCGATTGAAGATAATTAAACATATTGATAACAAAAATATAGCGTCAGGTCATAAAATAGGGCGTGAACTTGACATAAAGATTTTAATTAAAAAAGTTATACAAGAAGGAGGTAGGGGGGTAATGTTGCAGGAAATTATTTCTCGCCCCTTTTTTAGT
>DAOVXW010000174.1 GCA_030635945.1 Dehalococcoidia bacterium | reverse complement strand
CTGACCCGCATACATCATACGGAACAACCCAGGGTCTGGGGGGTAGGTACCAGCCCGGCGGTATCCGCCGAGCTTGAAAAATATGACCTGGTACGGGGAGGTAATCTCCAAATTGCCGGATTGAACGGTTTACTGCTTGGCGTTGCCAAGAAAAGGGATATTGACGGCATCTGCCTGCTGGGTGAAGTGCCGGCATATGCCTCCAGAATGCAGAATCCGATAGCCGCGCTGGCTATATTAAACAAACTGACCGCCATACTGGATATTGAAATTGATACCAGCGAATTAGCCCACCTTGCAAGCAAGACAAAGGAGACTATGAAACAGGTAGCTGCCGAAGCTATGGAGGAATATATAGATTACTTTACCGAGCCTATCTGGGAACGCGGAGAAGATGAAGAGGAAGAGGAATAGCATCTTGGAAGACAATTTGCCATCCATCGAGCAGACAATCGGCTACCTTGCCGATAGCAATCAGCCGATACTGAATGTCAGACTGGCTGAACTATCAGATTTGAATACTCAACAGTTAAATCTCCTTAACAATACATTTCAGGGCACTGAAGTGAAACGAAGGCGTCAGATTTTGCACCGATTTTTAGAGCTGGCCGAGGATGATGTCTGCCTCAACTTCGATGGCATATTTAAACACAATCTGAAGGATGAAGATGAAGAAGTGCGCATTACAGCCATTGAAGGTCTCTGGGAGAATGAGGAAATATCTCTTATTAAGCCGCTGATCGATTTAATGAATAACGACAGCTCACAGAAAGTCCAGGCGGCTGCCGCCCTGGCGCTGGGCAGATTCGCTTTGCTCGCCGAGCACCGGAAAATTTCCAAAGACTATGCAATCCTGTTAAGCCGATCACTGTTGGCTACTTATGCCGATGATGACAAGCCCATAGATATCAGGCGCCGGGCGCTGGAAGCAGCCGCACCGCTGAGCCTGCAACAGGTAAAGCAGGCAATTACCGGGTCTTATCATAGCAACAATCCTTTACTTAAGGTCAGCGCAATATACGCCATGGGCAAAAACTGCGATCCCATCTGGTTGTCGATTCTGCTATCAGAACTGACCGCTAACGATTCTGAAATACGTTACGAGGCTGCTGCAGCCTGTGGTGAGTTGGGAGAGCAGGAAGCTGTTCCACACCTTATTGAGCTTATTGACGATGATGATACTGATGTTCAGATGGCATCTATTCAGGCACTGGGGAAAATCGGTGGCGGCGAAGCTAGAGAACAGCTTAAGAAATGCCTTAACCACCCGAGTGAAGCCATCCGACAGGCAGCGACACAGGCCCTGCATGAACTGGAAATAATAACAGAGCCTCTCTGTCCCAATTATGCGGATGACGGAGAACAGTATGACTGAAGCTGTTAAAGCCATCCTTTGCCGCAAGAGCCTGGCTGACGCTACGGCTGACTACGCCTGGCAGACAGACCCGGAACTGGCTCACCTGACAGCTACATTTCCACTAGCCACCAGCCTTACAGACTACCTTTTGGAATACGCCAGCCATCTACGCCATAACCATCTGTTAAAACGCCAGTTTGCCATAAAAACCCGCGATGGCAGGCACATCGGTAACTGCGCCTGCTACGGCATTAATAGGGCAAAGGGCGAAGCCGAAATAGGCATCATGATAGGTGACCGCCATTACTGGGACAAGGGCTATGGTACCAATGCGGTGATTTCTCTTGTACAATACGTCTTTAACCAGGTTAATTCCATACGAATCCATTTGAAGACACTGGAATCTAATAAAAGGGCTCAAAAGTGTTTCCGTAAATGTGGCTTTACCGTGTGTGGTAGCATCGTAAGCGAAGGAAATAATTTTATCCTGATGGAACTGCTTCGCAGCCAGTGGCAGCAGAATAAGGATAAATATCCACAGTCCTACCAATTGATTTCTCCATAGAAGCTATAAAAAGAAGGAGTTTTTTAATGACAGAGAAAGATACAGCCAGCCTGGAAGACCTGCTAAAGGAACTGAATGTAGATAAGACTGGTGCAGTCGACCTCAACGATTGGAAGGATACTCCTTTATGGGAGGATGCACAAAAACTCCTGCCGGGGGCAAAATCAATAATCGTGCTGGCTATGGAATTGTTCTCCGAGATTGTCAACCAGGCAACGTCAAGGGCTGTTGCAGGCGAACTGGCCCTCCGTGACCTTTACCTGGCTAACAGCGAAGTTATAGAAGGTCATCTGGACTGGGAAGGTTATAAACTGATAAAGAAACTGCATGCCCGGGATTTCAAGGGACTATTGCTACCCGCCGGCGGCAGCCCCTATGACGCTAGGTTCCTTGAAGGCCCTTTATCCTATAAAAACGTGGCTGAAGCGGCAGGTTTAGGTATTATCGGCTGGCACGGCCTGCTAATTACACCCGAATACGGCCCCAGGGTAAGATTGGCCTGCATCGTCACCGATGCCCCGTTTAGCGGTTCAACGCCCCCCGATATGGAAAGCCCCTGTATCAAGTGTGGCGGCGCTTGTATAAAGATCTGCCCGGCAAAGGCAATCGTGAAACCGCAGGAAGACGAAGCCTACCGGCTGGATAAATATGCCTGCTGCAGCTACTATAGTGCTTCGGG
>DAOVXW010000002.1 GCA_030635945.1 Dehalococcoidia bacterium | reverse complement strand
TGCCAATACCTTTATGGGTAGCTGTGATTGGCGGCTTTGTAATTATATCATTTTTGCCATATATAGCCTGGGAAGCCCATCTTGGAGGTTTGCTCTTCGGGCTTGTCGTCGGCTATATCTTCAAGGGCAAGGGGCGCTATTACGCCTAGCCCTTACAGGAGCTATTCGGACTTCTTCAACGTCTCTTTAAGCCAGTCTATATCACGCCTTAATTGCCGTTGCTTCTGGGTAAGAACTAGGATATAGGTAAATAGCCCTGCCCAGATTACGGCGAATGCGGCAAATAAATAACCAAGATTATCCATTTTGTTTACCTCCTTAAGAATGCCTTTAATCTGTTTAGTTTATCTTCATCCTGCTTCATCGCAAGCCTAAGCGCGAACAGAAGAAAATACAAAGCCGTAAAGGTGGCAATGGAAACCATAAGAGTAGCCGTTACTCTCGGGTCCATCGCTTCTATGCGTGGGTGAGCAGTCCGCCATAAGAAGATGGTAATAACAACAATAGGCACGTCTATAAAACCGATGATACCGATAACGGATGAAAAACGGGCGCGTTGCCCCTCCTCACTTATATAGGAACGGATTATAAAATAGGCGATGTAAATCAACCACAGGATGAGTGATGATGTAAGGCGTGAATCCCATGTCCACCAGACTCCCCACTCCGGTTTTGCCCATATGGAGCCGGTAAGAAGAAACAGGGTGGTGAAAACCAGCCCCACTTCAGCCGAGGAACTGGCGAAGGCATCCCACTTTATGTCTCGCTTCCAGAGATACATAATACTGGCGACGAAAACGACAAAAAAGGCGAGAAAGGCAATCCATGCCAACGGAATGTGAAAATAGAAAATCCGCTGAACAACACCTGACTCTGTTTCGGGGGCGAAGATAAATACCATATACAGGGCAACCAGCATTAATACGGTACTTACACCAAGCAATATCTTAATTTTCATCAATCCCTCCTTGGTTATTCCTCTATGACAAAGGAGAATACAAAATATGAAACCACCAGGAAAATTACATCAAAGGCGGCAATTACGCCCAGCCAGGAAGAAATGCTGCCCCAGGATTCGCCGCCCAGCGCCATCCCGGACGCACTGACTGCCGAGATGATTATCGGGGCGACTATAGGGAAGAAAAGGATGGGCAATACCATTTCGCGTGCCTTCGTATTAACCGCCAGTGCAGAGAATAAAGTGCCGATGGTAACGAAGCCAAGTGTGGTCAACACCGTTATCGCTATCAATGGTAGGGAGATAACATTGACATTGAAAAGCAGGGCGAATACAGGCAGTACAATAGCTTCCACAAAGAGCATAAAGAACAGGCTGCCCAGCATCTTGCCCAGATAGATCGTCTCCCGGCCGACCGGGCACATCATCAATCCCTCAAGACAGTCATCATCTTTTTCCTGAATGAAAGCACGGTTGAGGCTTAACACCCCGGCAAAGGCAAAGGTCACCCACAGGATACCCGGAGCCAGCGAAATCATCGTCTGCTGGCTGCCGCTAAAGGCGAAATTGAAGATTACAATCACCAGAATGGAGAAGACAAGCACCGAAGAGATTATCTCCTTGGTTCTGGTTTCGGACAGGATATCTTTCCAGGCTATTACCAGCGCTTTATTCAGCGTTTTCATTACCGGCTCCCGTGCAAATTCCATAAGCCTTTTCAAGGCCGGCCAGGTCTAAACCCTTACTCGGCTGAAGGTGGGCAATCTTACCTTTGTTCAATATAATCAGTTTGTCACAGGCATTGAGTCCCCGCTCCAGGCTGTGGCTGGTAAAGACGATGGTACGTTTTTTAACGCCATCTTCTTTCAAAGCCCCCCAGAGCATGGAGATTGCCTGCTGGTCAAGGCCCGTTTCTGGTTCGTCAAGTAAAATGATTGACGGTTTGTGTATCAGGCAGCGGGCAATCGACAGCCGCTGTTGCATACCGCGGGACAGAGTGCTTATCCTGTCGTGCATTCTTAATTGCATGCCCACCATAGAGACAACCTGATAGATACGCTGCTTAAAATCGGCGACATCATACATGCGGCTATAGAAAAGCAGGTTTTCATAAGCGGTCAGGTTACTGTAGAGGAAGGTTTGGTGGGAAACTACGCCGATCTGTGAGCGTACATCTTCGGCGTTGTGTTTAATGTCGAAACCATTAATAAAGACTTCCCCGGCAGATGGCTTCATTATACTGGCAAGTATCTTGATTAAGGTTGTTTTACCGGCGCCGTTGGGACCGAATATAGCCAGCGTCTTACCCGGCTCTACTGTAAGGTCAATACCGTCCAGGGCAGGATGATTATCAAAAAACTTGGTGAGGTTTTTTACCTCTATCGCCAGCCCGTTTGCAGCAGCCTTCATTTCCGTATTATTCTACTTTTAAAAGCCTGCCAATGCAAACGTTGATGCAGCCGAAAGGGTTGAACGCCGGTTCGGGAGAAGTTATAGCCCCGGCATCAGGTTACTCTCTTCGTCCGGGCCAGAAGGCGATTAAACCGCCGAAGAGGAAAAGACCGCCACCGATCCATATCCAGATGACCAGGGGATTGACCAGGGCAACCAGGCCGGCCCGTATGGTTTCGCTGCCATCCGACAGGGTAACAACTTCCCAGCTTGCCAGTTGGATGTAAAGGTCTTCAGTCAGCGTGGAGCGGATGGCGACTTCGGATACCGGTTGCTCAAAGTTGTTGTGAAAAATAACCTGCGGGAACATATGGCCAATGAATGTATCACCCCTGTAGATATCCAGTTCGGCGGTGACTATCATCCTGGGCTCGTCGGGTTCGGGGATAAGGCTGTCAAGAGTAATGGTATAGTCGTTAATGGTTATTGATCCCCCGGGCAGCAGCTCGGCTTCCTTTTCAACATCAAATAGTGATGAGCCGGTAACACCGATGGCCATTAAAATAATGGCGATATGAACCATGAAACCGCCGTAACGGCTTCTGTTTGCCACAAACAGGCCCCAGCATGCCTTGAACCAGTTTATAGCCTTCGCCCGGCTCAGGACCATTACCTCCCGGAACCACTGGGAGAATAAAGCCGAGATAACAAAAGCGCATATGAAGTAAATAAGCAGTGCATACCAATGCCTTACGCCAAAAGCCACCAGCACTATAATCACCACCAGTGCTGCTACCACCGACCACAGGATATTGCGTTTCAGCATTTTTGCGGATATTCGCCGCCATGTGATGAGAACACATATTCCTGAAAGAAGGACTATAGCCAGCAGGAATGGTGTGGCGACCTGGTTAAAATATGATGCGGCGATACTAATGCTGGTGCCGCTTACTAATTCCGAGATAGTGGGGAAAATGGTTCCCCAGAAAATAACAAAAGTGACAATAAATAAAAGTATATTGTTCAGCATAAAGGCGCCTTCACGCGAGAAGAAGGAGCCGATTTCGGCATCGTCCTTTAAGTCTTTACGGCGGTAGATGAGCAGAGCCAGTGAGCCGACAAAGGCAACGATAAGAAAGGCGAGCAAAAAGGGACCGACGGCTGTTTTACCGAAGGTATGTACCGAACTGAGGATATCGCTGCGGGTTATGAATGTGCCAAAAATGGTCAGTAAGAAGGTCAGGATTATAAGCGTCATGCTCCACAGCTTGAGCACCCCTTTTCGCCTTTGAATTATAATGGAATGCACAAAAGCGGTTGCCAGCAGCCAAGGCATCAGCCCGGCATTCTCCACCGGGTCCCAGCTCCAGTAGCCACCCCAGCCCAGCTCGGCGTAAGCCCACCAGGCGCCGATTAAATTACCCGCTCCCAGCAGGAGCCAGCCCAGCAGTGCCCATCGCTTTACTGCCGCCAGCCAGTCACTATTAAGACTGCGGGTAATAAGGGCGGCGATGGCAAAGGCGAAGGGGACGGTAAAAACGGCAAAACCGGCAAGCAGAACCGGCGGGTGAAATATCATACCCGGATTTTCAAGCAGGGGATTCAGACCGATGCCCTCAGCAGGCAAAAAGTCCAGTTTGTGGAAGGGATTCTGGGCGACGATGAGGAGCAGGAGGAAAAATGCCTGGACTGCCATAACAATCATAGAGGCATAGGGCACCAGTTTCCATCCCTGTTTTCTTTTCCTGAGTACGACTACGGCGGCGGAGAGTGAAATAATCCAGCCCCAGAAAAGCAGCGAACCGGCGCTGCCGGCCCATAGAGCGCTAATCAGGTAGGGCAGGGTCATATAAGTGCTGGTATATGAGGCGACATACTCTATCTGAAACTGGTGGTTGATCAGAGCTATCAAAAGAGTAACGGCGGATATTGTGAATAGTACTGCAGCGGCAAGAACACTTTTATTGGCACTGCCGATTACTCCCGGGCGGTTGGTACGTGAACCGAATATATAGGCGGCTATCGAGTAGAGACAAGCCACGAAGGCAAGAACCAGAGATATATAGCCTATTTCTGCCATTTACTGCCTCCTAAAGCAATCCTATTCCTCTGGAATAAACTTGGAGCCACATTTTACTATAATGGCTTCGGCTTCAAATACACCGCCGGTATATTCACCTTCGACCACCACCTGATTACCAACCTTGAAGGTATCGGGAACAGCCCCGCTGTAAACTACCGGCAGGCTGGTTTCGCTATCGCTCATATCCAGAATGGTAAACCGCAGCTCAAGCCCGTCCTTCACTACATCGTCAGCCACGTTACCGCTGGCCCGTACCGTCTGCCCGGTGATGGAGTTTGCTTCATCCAGTAGTTCACCGACCTCGTAATAATAGGTCAACCCGCCCATAAAACTAAAATATCCCAGAAAGATAAGGGCGGCGATCAGGATAAGTCCACCAATAAGATATTTTTTCTTCTTCAGCAACGCTTACTCCTTAGCGGACGGTTCGGGTAATTATATAATATTATAGCATAATATTTATCAGATAGTTCCGGTTTTCAAGTTATGCTGCTTGAACAAGTTAATAAAAAGGGTTTTGGGGAGCAAAATTGCTCCCCAAAACCGGGTTAATCAAATGTTAGCTTTTCTTCATCCTATGTTTGTTCGAATACGTGGCAGTCAGCATCCAGGCAGCTATCATTGGCACGGCCTTCTTCCACATGGATTGCAGGCCAAGGGTCAACGACAAAACCTTCTTCGCCTACATGGCATATGAAGCATAGGATGACATCCGCTAGACCTGGATGGAATTCAGCAGATATTACCGGCGGCGGTCCTACTGTTGTAACCGGCGGCGTAGTAGTATCCGTAACCGGTGGTGTAGTAGTGGTCGTCGTAACTGGTGGTGTAGTAGTCGTCGTAATCGGTGGTGAGCCTTCTACGAAGTGGCACCCAACATTTAAACAATCATCATTAGTAGGATTAGTAGGGTGAAGAATGACGGGTAAAGCTATGTCACCGCCGGTATGGCAGACAAGGCAGTTAGTAAATCCCCAGTCCACTTCGTGGGGTATTGTATTTACCCGGTCGCCCGGCACTGAAGTACGGCCGCAGGCAACAACCACCAGAGCCAGGGTTAAAAGACCTAAAATAAGCAAACATATCTTTAAATTACTCTTCAACTTCACTACCCTCCTTATATCCAAGCAACTTATAACCCCGGCGTTTGCCTGTTTTTAACTCCTTATGCCAAACGGGGTAATCTTCCTCCGCACGCTCTTCGGTAACTTTGCCGGTAATCCAGGAAGCGAGAGCCGGCCATTCCCTCAAGCCTAAAACCAGAAGAACATGCACGATTAGCAAAAAGATGAAAAGTAGCGAGAATAAATCGTGCAAAACAGTGAAAAATGCCCAGTAATCAGCATTTATCGGCCTGATGTGAGCTGCTACTTTAACGGCTCCGGAAATCAGTAAAACACCACCAAATAGCGCAAATCCAAGAAATGCTACTTTCTGAGATGAAAGGTATTTATCTTCAGAAGACCATTTACGCCTGAGGAAATATTTACCAAGTAACCCGCCGAAAATATCAGGAATATTCGGTAAAAGTCGGTCGAATTTTCTAGTAGCAATGTAGTCTCCCACAAAGAAGAAACCACCAAATAGTGCTATAACGACGCCGATAAAGTGTATATTCAAAGGAAATGCGGTTGTATCCAGGTTCTTCATGATACTGGGGAAAAATAGGAATCCAAGTAAAATTGCTGAGGCTAACAGGGCGAAGATGCCGAGTGCGGTTCCCCAATGTTCAAGGAAAGAGCCGGTACCATGCCGGTTAACCTCGCCATAACTTATTTTCTCCTTACCCTTGAGCAAAGCTCTGGCGATGCCAAGGACAAAGCCGAGACCTGCCGCCGCTATCGTAACCCACGGAACAGAGTCAAAGAAAACGGCATCAGTAGTGTTTGAAAAGACTATACCCACTGCTAATGCCGCTATGACCAAAACTAGAATAATTAAAACCTTTAACTTCATAAATTTGCCTCCCCCTCTCAAAGAGCGTTCTATTATTGAATATTATCGGTTAAACAATGTGTTTTTATCACAGAGCCATACCCGTTAAAGTAGCGGCAGCTTATATTAGCTTAATAATCCGCTTTTGTCAACGAAAATTACCTTTTCTCAGGGGGTAAAACATTATTATTTATATCCACTATTCGCATTTAATATTTCGGTATTTTAGCCGGCATGGTGATGTGAAACTATATCGCCAGAGAGCAGGTTTTTCTGATAGAATGGCAATACTGGAAATGGTAACCGTTATTCTGGCTATTATCTGCTCTATCCTGATGCTGGTAGGCCTGCTGGGCGTGGTTTTACCGGTTATACCCGGCATTCCGCTATCATGGCTGGGGCTTTTTATTTATGCGATAGGCAGCGACTTTGAAAGAATATCGGTTGCGACAATAATCGTATTCTTCGTAATAATGCTTGTTTCGCTGGCTATTGATTTCTTTGCGCCCATGCTGGGGGCCAAAAAACACAAAGCCAGCAAACTGGGTGTTTTCGGGGCGTTTGTGGGCATTACGGTGGGTATATTTTTCGGTATATGGGGTATTATCTTTGGACCATTCGTCGGGGCACTGCTGGGGGAGTTCGTATCCGGCAAAGGAATAAAACAGGCTTTTGGTTCGGCGCTGGGTACTTTTATAGGTATGATGCTGGGTTCCCTACTGAAGATAGTTATTATACTGGTTATGGCCGGTTTCTTTATAGCCTCGTTGTTTTAGGCAATGGGAAAAGCTGAACATCCGGCGCTACTCTATATGCGCTTCTATCTCGTCTTCGTGAACAACAATCTCTTTTTTACTGTCGCCGATTCGTATAGTGTAAATATAGAACACCTTCGTGCCGGGGCGAATCCAGTAATAATCAACGATTTTACCGCTCTGACCTAAATATTCTTCTATATCCGCGTCGCTCGGGGATGCGGATTGATCTTTAGCCGGTACTATTGTTACCCTCTGCCCTTTTTTGTATCTGGAAGCCATTGTGGTATTCATAATCAATATGTGTGAAATGATAATCTCTGGGTTATATACTTGTCAAGACCCTGATATAGTTATATTTGGTATCAGGGGAAATTTTCATTTAAAAAGTTTGGCTTAAAGCGTTACTTTTTAATGGCGTGAATCGCCGTGGCTTTGAAGCTGGCGTAGATTTCCCTGCCGTCAGTTAATCCCATCTCCTGCGCCGACTTCCTGGTAACAACGGCCAGCAGAGGAAAACCGCAGTTTGCTTTTATATGGAAGAGTGGCCCTATCCGGGTTGCTTTTATTATCCTGCCGTGGAACGTATTTCTGGCGCTGGTTGTATCCCCAGCCAAGGTAAGGGTTATATCCTCAGGCCTTATAAGTATATAAACTCTTTCGCCGATGGCGTAATCGGAAATTGCCTGAACGGTGATACCATTAACGTCTATAGTTGCCAGGTTGCCATCCTTATCTATTATCTCCCCGTCCAGTATATTTTCGATGCCGACGAACTCGGCCACCTCTCTGCTTATCGGCGAGTTGAAGATATCATCCGGACTGCCTGTCTGCAAAAGTTTGCCGTCCATCATTACGCCTATTTTATTTGCCAAGTACTGCCCCTGGGACATGTCATGGGTAGCCATAACCACTGTTATTTTCTGCTCGGCGATGGTGTGCGTCAGCACTTCCTCAATTTTAGTTATGGAATTGGGATCAAGGTTGGCGGTGGGTTCGTCCAGCAGCAACACCTCTGGGTTGGTAGCTAGTGCCCGTGCGATGGCTACCCGCTGCGCTTCGCCGCCGGAGAGCGTTAAAGCGTTACGGTTTGCATAATCAGAAAGCCCCACCAGTTTCAGGGTATTCCCCACCTTCTGTTTTATCGTTTCGCTTTGTTGATGCCTCCACTTCAAACCGCAGGCAACGTTATCAAAAACACTCATATCAAACACCACCGGCTTCTGCTGCACGAAAGACATGCGGCGGCGTATATCAAGATAATGACTATTTGAAACGGTAACATTTATACCATCAAAGATAATGCTGCCTTCGGATGGTTTGTCCAGCAGGTTGAGGAGGCGGAGGAGGGTGGTTTTACCGGCGCCGGTCGGTCCTATCAGGGCGAATACATCACCCGCATCTACGCTGAGGTTTATATCCTTCAGGGTATACTGCCGCCTGTGTTTCTGCCCCAGATTCAAGGTTTCTATTATAGCCATTGTTACCTCTGCTGCAGTCTATTCAGGGTAAGGTTTATTACCAGCGCTACCAGTATCAATACCATACCCAGCGCCAGCGCCAGCTCTATATCCCCTTTTGAAGTTTCAAGTGATATAGCCGTCGTCAGGGTTCTGGTGAAACCCTTTATATTACCGCCGACCATCAGCGCCAGCCCCACTTCGGCAATTGCCCGTCCAAAGCCCATAATCACCGCCGTCAAGACGGCGTATCTGGCATGTTTCAAGGTAATAACGGCTGCTTGAAACCTGCTGGCGCCGAGTGAAACGGCCGTTTCTGATATGGCTTTATCCACACCGTTTAAAGCGGCGATGGTGAGTCCCAGCATTACCGGTGTCACCAGGAATACCTGGCCTATTACCATCACCGCCGGTGTGAACATAAGGTCAAGCCCGCCCAGCGGCCCGCTGCTGGAAAAAAGAACAAAGACGAACAGCCCGACGGCTACGGTGGGTATGCTGTATAAGGTCTGTATTATACTTATAAGCAATCTTTTACCGCGGAAGCGGGAGAAATGAATGAGGCTGCCCAGCGGCAGACAGATTAAAGCGGTGATGCTGCATGAGGTGGCTGCAATTGCCAGCGACCTGCCGCTGACTTCCATAACCTCGGCATCGAAGGTTACCAGAAGTTCTACTGCTTTACCCAGTGCCTGCCACAATTCTTCCATAGTATATAAACCTAACTTATATTATTCAGGATACAGGTTCGTTTCCGGCACAGGGGATGAACAGCTGCATTCCATATACATCAAAGCCGTAATCACCGATTAACTGCTGGATTTTGTCGGAGGTAATGAAGTCCACCAGGTTCTGTGCCATTTCGGCATTAAGCTTGCTGTTATTCTCCGCATTGCCGGCGATTATTGAATAGACGTTAAGCAATATATCGCCTTCTTCCACAATCGGTACCAGGGCTATCTCGCCCTTGTAGGACAGGAAAGTGCCCATATCAGTCAGTGTATAACCCTGCATTTCACTTGCCATGAGCAGGGTGGGACCCATACCCTTACCCCCCTCAACATACCAGCCTCTGGCATTCTGGATATCCGTATATTCGTAGCCGGCGCTTGCCCAGATTGATTTTTCCTTGGCGTGGGTGCCGGAATCGTCACCGCGTGATACGAAAGTTCCGGAGCCCGTATTAAACAGTTTCCTGAAGGCATCTTCGGGAGCCATTCCCCTGATACCGGCCGGGTCGCTCTCCGGCCCGACGATGAGAAAGTAGTTATAGGCAAAGGGAACACGCTCCACACCGTGGCCTTCCGCCACATACTCCAGCTCACGGCTTTTGGAGTGTATGGTGATGACATCCACGTCTCCCCTCCTGCCGTATTCAAGGGCGATGCCGGTGCCGGCGGAGAGGATATCCAGCTCGGTATCGTATTCCTCTTCGAACATTGGCTCAAGGTAGCCCCAGAGGCCGGTATCGTAAAGGCTGGTGGTGGTGGCTACCAGCAGCCTGCCCTGTGGTTTAAGCGGGTCTGTTCCGTTACCACCGCAGCCGGTCAGCAAAATAAAGAGCAATAGGCCGCATAATAAAGAAATTACTATAATTTTTTGCATTCAAAATTCCAGTTATTAGTTAAATCACCTTTGATATCTGTTATTCAAGCAGCGGGGATCTGCCGTAATAAAAAAAGCAATCAAATCTGCCTTCATTTCCAAACATGGGAGGCGCCACCGTTTCCAGTGATACCCATCGCCCGCCTTCCATGGGAAACCCTTTAGGAATGACGGGTCGGAAGTCTTAATCTGTAACTACTCTATGAAACATGTATCGCCTGTTTCCGAGGTATCGTAACCCCCTATCTCTGTTACGGCTTTGCTGAAGCCCTGACTTTTAATTATCTTTACCAGATACGATACAGGTTTTGATTTATATTTCTCCATTGGTATTACCAGGTCGTACCTCTCTCTGAAAAGGGGTACGAAATCAAGCCCGCAGCTGCGGGCGGCGGCTTCAATGCCCAGGCCAACATCCGCCTTGCCTTCGGCGATGGCGGCGGCAACAGCCAGGTGTGTATCCAGTTCATGCCGGTAGCCCTGTATTTCATCGGGCTGGATGCCGAGCTCGCGCAGTTTCAGGTCCAGCAGCACACGTGTCCCGGAGCCTTTCTGGCGGTTGACCATGGTGATGCCCGGGCGTTTTAAGTCCTCCAGTTTCTTGATTTGCCCGGGATTGCCCTCTGGCAGTATAAATCCCTGTGCTCTGTATGCCAGGTGAACAACAGCCACACCGATACCAGGCAGAATATGTTTTACATAAGGATAGTTATATTCACCCGTTTCCTCGTCCAGCAGGTGAATACCGGCCAGGTCGGCCTCTCCCTGTTGCAGGGCGATAAGCCCACCGAGGCTGCCGGCGCAGCTTAGTTTGATAATAACTTCCGGGTGATTTTGTTTAAGTTGGTTTATCAGCAGGCCGAACGCCAGGTCATCACTGCCGACTATAGAAATGGTGCCCGGGCTTGCGGTTTTTTCTGTACTCTGCATGTCCTGGCGCCAGCGCGCAAGGTGTATGGGTAAAACCCCCTCCAGTTCCTCCAGGGTATAGCCCAGGCTTAAGATATCAAGGATATCATTGCTTACCATATCCGAGAGGTGTTTCTGGCGAGGTATTAATATACGGGGGTTATCTGCCCCGGCTGATACTATGGTACCTCCACCGTGGCGGGACATAACCACCCCCTGCCGCTCCAGCTCCGAGTAAGCCCTGGACACCGTGCCCGGATTAATATGTAGCTGGTGGGCAAGCTGCCGTACTGTCGGCAGGCGTTCACCTGGTTGAAGACTGCCTGTGGCAACCAGTTGTTTTACCTGCTCTACTATCTGCTGATAGAGCGGCTCCCTGTTAGTTCCACTGAGGTATATATCTATCATTCTGCTTAATTGTATTAAATGAGTTGATACAATTATTACAAGATAAACAGAAAAAGTCAATATCCATAGTGAATTTGTTTAGAAATTAACTGAATCCGATGTGGGTTATCGCTTCAGGAAATACAGGACGGCTGAACGCAGTTAGAAGTTATTCAGGCTGTGTTTTATCAACATCCTCTATTCGGATATAACCGGGCTGGTATCCCTTTTCCTGCCCCTGGCGGTCCATATCCAGGGTTAGCAGGCGCTCCAGCGGCAGAAAGATCTCTGTTTTAGCGTTTCTTAAATCAACCACCTTGAGGTAGGTATGGCATTTGTCGCATACGTAGAGACGGTAGATTACCTCGTCATCACTGAAGGATGACAGTAATTTTGAATCCTGATTGTCGCAGTTAGAGCATTTCAGCCTCTGGAAGTGCCACTCGGTATCGCAGCGGGAACACATAAGCCACCTCGCCCCGACCTTTTTTTCCAGATAGCCGATATCAGACCGGCCGCCACAGACAAAGCAGGAGCTACGTCGCCAGGTTTCTTTATTCACCAAGCGGGTTAGGACCTGAGAATGCCTGATAAGAAAAGGCTTCAGGCTCTGGTGAATCAATGAATCAAGCAGATATGGACTGATATCTGCGCCGGCTATGGTAGATGGCAGGCTCTTACTCTCGAGCCAGCTTCTTACCATTGTCTTTGTCAGTTTTTGTCGCGGTTTTTCTTTAAACAGGACTTCAGGAACCGGGCCAAACAGATCAGGGTAGCCGGCGAAGACAGCCGCAACCCTGTTGAAAGTATCTTCAATCATTTGCCAGTTAACGGCAAGATCGTCGAACTTAAGCAGTGGTTTGCGTTTTGCCATACGGTTGGTGGCTGTCTTTTCGCTCAGTTCGGGTTTGGGTATGGTAATGCGTTCTTCGACATCAGCTTGAATGCGAAGCAAGCTTATATAGAAGTCCAGTAAACTGGAGGAGCGAGATTCTTCCCTTGCCCACTCCTCCAGTTTATTAAGAGTTTGACTACTAGTTATGTTCGTCACCTAGTCTCAACTTTTTCCTTAATACTATAACTGACCGCCGACTATCAATATTGCCCTCAGGGCGAGTCCGCCCAGAAGCACGCATGAGGCTGAAGTCAGAACAGCAAGAGTTGCCTTCCCACGGTTCATAAACAACAATGCCAGCGGAATGATTAAACCCACGCCAACTATGGTAATCCAGAATGGTATAGCCAGCGTTCCCGTTATCAGCAGGTCTAGGGCTTCGGTTCCCGATGCCCCGGTAGCGCCAAGCCAGATAACATAGCCGACCAGTATTAATGCCTCAACAACAATTAATCCCAGAAGCGACTTGGATAATTGACCCATAGTCTCTTTGGAAATTTGCCAGCCGGTGGACCCGAAGAGCCATTTTACAATCGAGTTCAGCATGGATGAGCTACTATTGTTTACGGCATTCGTTAGCATAGCCATCAAGATGAGCAGTGCTACACCGGTAGCGACAGCAGAGGCAACAAAGAGGGCCGGTACCAGTAAAGTGTTACTCCATATCGGTTGGCTAGTGCTGGCCAGTAAAACTCCAGGATAGGTTATGAGCAATACGGCGAAAATCACGTTTATCCAGGCAAAGAAGCCAGAGAATCGCCTTGCCGTACCAGCCATATTACCGGAATATTTACCGGCGTTTTTGGTTGCATCGCCCTCAATGACCCATAGAATTATCATTATAAAGGCGATGATCAGGAATGCTAACAGAATCCAGGTGCCCATTGACATTACGGCTACCGGCAGGAAGCTGGTGAACAGATGCCAGAACCAAATTGGGGTGCCCAGGTCTACAACCAGCAGCAATACCCCGATTATAGCCAGGGGAACACCTGTATAGACCGCCAGGCGGAACAGATTTCTGTTAGAGCCGCCGCTGTAGAGGTTGGCTAGAAAAGCAACCAGATAGGCGCCGCCAGCCATACCTGCAAACCAGATATCAAACCATAGAGGTATATTCCAACTCATTTCACCCAAGCTCATTACACACCTCCTTTTGTTTTAGATTGCTGAGCCTCGAGCTTTTGCTTTCGTTTGAAAACAAACCACAGAGGCAAAGCAGCTATAACTCCGGCGGTAGCAATGCCGGTTAACCATTTTCCGACAACATCCTTTGTCGCTACTTGCGGTGATTCGGGTAAACCATAGACTTCGGGTGAATCGTCTATGACATACAGGACATGCAAGCCGCCCAGCTCGCGTTCTCCGTATAGATAAGCGTTATTGTACCCTTTGGCTTTAAGGTCGGCAACTCGCTGGTTGCCTTTGTTTACCAGTTCGCTCCGATCGCCGAATACAAGGGCATCGGGGGGGCAGCTTTTAACACAGGCCGGATCAAGACCTTCAGCCTGGCGGTTCAAGCCTACAGAAGTACAACCGGTGCACTTTCTGGCGGTGCCTATGTGCTCATCTTTATGCGGGACGTTAAAGGGGCAAGCCTGAACACAATTGCCGCAACCTATGCACCAATCCTGGTCAATATGAACGAAGCCTTCATCCGTTTTGAGTATGGAACCGGTAGGGCAAACTATAGCGCAACTGGCGTCCTCGCAATGCATACAGGCATTGCGAGAGAAGAGCCAGGCAAACTTGCCATAGTGATCAGTTTCTATGAACTGCATCCTTACCCATGTTTCGGGAGAAAGAGCAGCAGGATTTTCATAGCTACCAAAGTTTTCCGTCTCTTCCCCTTCATGTTCATTCCATTGCTTGCAGGCTACCTGACAACCACGGCAAGCGGTACATTTTGTTGAATCGTACAGAATCGCTTTTTCCGTCATTATTCACCCCCCTCAGCCTTAGTGACGTTAACAAGAAAGGCTTTGTATTCAGGTATCATCGTATTGGCATCTCCGACATTGGGAGTAAGTATGTTAGCGCTGGCACCCTTTGACAGTCCCATGAAACCCCAGTGCCAGGGCAGGGCAACCTCATGAACGGTCCTGCCACTTATCTGCATGGGCTTGAGACGCTTTGTCACCATGGCTTTAACTTTGATATTGCCTCTGGCTGAACTAACATTAACAAAAGCAGCGTTCTCAATGCCTAACTCATCGGCCAGTTCTTCACCTATCTCAACAAACATTTCGGGCTGCAGCTCTACTATCCAGGGCAGGTTTCTGCTCATCTGCCCGGCCTGCCAGTGCTCTACCAGCCTGAATGTGGTACAGACATAGGGAAATTCCGATGATGTACCCTTGAAATCTAAAGGTCCGCCCCAGATCTTGAAAGCCGGGTCGTTCTGAGTTCCGGACAATAAGTTATCTACCGGGCTTTCCCAGGGTTCGTAGTGCTCGGGGAAGGGGCCATCTGCACGACCTGCACCGAAAATGCGGGCATGCCCTTCGGGTTTCATGATGAAGGGGAACTTGGTGTCATCACGGTCGGTACCATCGGGATTTTTCATCGGGTACCAGCCACCGTCGGGAACATCACCGGCCCATGTCTTGGTGGTGTATTTCCCATCAGCTGATTCACCGGTGAATTTGACAACCGGCTGCTCTTCATCCCAGGGTTGACCGAACAGGTCAACAGATGCCCGGTTATAGATGATTCGCCGGTTTACAGGCCAGCACCAGGCCCATTTTGAATACAAGCCCATGTTATAAGGGCCGTCATCAAGGCCGCGCCGGCTTGATCGATTACCGGGGATGGGGGCATCAGGTTCAAGTTCAGGCTCAACAACACTGTTGCAGTAGAGCCAGTTACCCGATGAGGTAGTGCCGTCATTCTTAAGGGCGCCGAAGGTAGCCATAAGTTTGCCGGTTGTTAGGTCATAACCGTTAACTTCCTTGGCAACTTCCCGGGGATCTGGATCATCACCATAATCCCAGGCAAGGTCGGTAATGGACTTAGCGCTGGGTCCACCCTCAGCCTCATATAGTGCCCTGATGCGAACCATCAGAGAATTAATGATACCCAGGTCATGTTGGGCATCTCCCGGTGGTTCTACTGCCTTGTAGCGCCACTGCATCCAGCGGCCGCTATTGGTAACGCTGCCTTCTTTCTCGTAAGAGCAGGCTGCTGGCAGCAGAAATACCTCAGTATCAATATCAGCCGGATTAACCCCGGCTTCAG
>DAOVXW010000084.1 GCA_030635945.1 Dehalococcoidia bacterium | reverse complement strand
TGAAGTGCAAGCCGAACCACTGGTGACAGCCACACCTTTGCTGTTGAGCAGCATGAGCATAGCTTCACCCTCAATAAACTCTATACAGAAACTGGCATTGCCGGGAAGTCGATGCTCCGGGTGACCGGTAATCACAACATGGTCAATGGCAGATGGCAATTCGGAGAGCAAGCGGTCACGAAGATGTGTCAGCTGCTTAATGCGAGTCGTCATACCGATACTGGCTAACTCGGCAGCCTTGCCCAGACCGACAATAGCGGGCACATTCTCTGTACCTGCCCGTCTTCCTCCCTCCTGTACGCCACCATCAAGGAGAGGGGTAATACGTACTCCCTGCTGCAACCACAAGGCGCCAACACCCTTGGGTCCATAAAACTGGTTTCCCGACAGACTCAAGGCATCCACGCCTAATTCCTGTACGTTTACAGGAATAGTCCCGGCTGTGGCTATTGCATCGGTATGGAATACAACCTCTTTCTCCTTTGTTATCTGAGATAGCTGCTTTATAGGCTCTATTGTGCCCACTTCGCTGTTAGCATGCATAACAGACACCAGCACCGTGTCATTTCGTATTTGTCGCCGCACAGTTTCGGGGTCTATCAATCCGTGTTTATCCACTGGAACCAGGCTTACATCAAAACCCCATTTTTCCAGCGTTTTAACCGAATGTAGCACCGAAAAGTGCTCGACAGCTGAAATGACCAGATGTTTCCCTTTCTTCTGTTGCGCCAGTGCCAGGCCCTTGATTGCAAAGTTGTTGCTCTCGGTGCCGCTGCCGGTAAAGATGATTTCTTCAGCCTGGCCCCCGATAAGCTGAGCCACCTGGGTTCTGGCTTTTTCTACACCTTCTTTAGCGGCATCTCCCCACTCATGAACACAGGAGGGATTCCCAAATTCATCCTCTAGGTAGGGCTTCATAACCTGATATACTTCGGGGATGAGGCGGGTCGTGGATACATTATCCAGATAAACTCTTCTCATGCAATATCTCTCCGTCATTTATTAAACTGTAAGTTCTATGGTGTCTATTGTAAGTGACTTTTGTTAATCTTTGCAATATCTTAAGGCAGCCTGGCAAAAAAGAGAGTATCAGGAGTTTTGCTTAACATTTAAATCACCTTTTGCCGCCTTGTTTTATAGAGTGAGCCGTAAACGATGAGATAGTTTAGAGTTTAACTGTAATCGCAAAAAGGTGCAAGTAGAAGATGTTATCTTTCTTCTGATAATCAAGAGGGTCACAGAAAAACATACGGCACAAATGATAAAGGCCACCATAGCATGTTTTGTTAATCAACTTTCAATAATAAGACCTGGAAGAACAGTTCGATGAAACGTTTAATTCGATGCGCTGTTCTTCCTCAATCTCATCAAGCAAAGGGGGTTGTTCCACCAATTTAAAAAGTGGTATACCCTACAGGAACAGGTTACTGGTCAAAATTTATACCAATATAAGCATCATCTTGGTAAACCGGGTATGAGGGTTTCCAGATAAGCTGCCTCAAGGTCGCTCATAGTCATTACTATATAGCCGTTGGTAACTTCGTATGGCACATCTTTTTTGGGATAATTGACACATCCGCCGCTGATTCCTTCCCCTGTTTTTGCATAGAATTTTGTTCTACACGTATCACATACCAATATATCCTCACTAAGTGAAAAACCAACAGAGTTACAAGGTGGACAAACATTAGCCCGTACATAAATGTTTTCATCAAATTCATAAGCCATAAAGGCTTCATTGCCGGAAGATGTACCTACCCGAAAGTGCGTCATTTTGAAATTCTCTACGTCTTCTACCTGTGCAGACACAGTTGTATCCGCTACCTGGGGCGTTATCCAGACAGTTTGTATATCTCCACTCACACCACCACCGCATGCAATAATGCCCAGAGTTATGACGACCAATAAAATGCCGGATAATACTTTTAACATCCGTTGCCTCCTTCTGTAATTTCCTAACATATTTAAGGTATTACCGTATATGCCATGCTTCTATTTAATACTTCCTTTTCCACCAGTTCTGTTAACTATTTGCCCGTCCTGTAAGAATATCGTGCCTTTTGTGCGCTTGGCTACCTCGGCATCATGGGTGACTATTATTATGGTGTGCCCGTCTTTATTCAATTCGTCAAACAGATCTAAAATCTGTTTGCCTGTTTTTTGGTCCATATTACCGGTTGGTTCGTCCGCCAGGATAAGCGATGGCTGGCTGATCAAAGCTCTGGCAATCGCCACCCTCTGTTGCTCGCCACCGCTCAGTTCGCTGGGTTTGTGCTCAACCCTTCTTTCCAATCCTACCCTTCGCAATATGTCATCGGCTTTCTCTCTCGCCCCTTCTTCTCTGCAAAACGTTAAAGGCAGAAGTACATTTTCAAGGGCACTAAGAGACGGAATTAAGTGATACTGCTGGAAAATATAGGCGATTTTACCTCTTCTGATAGAAACAAGGGCATTTTCATCCAGGTTATCTATACGTTTCCCCTCTAAAATTACTTCACCTCCGGAGAGATGATCCAAGCCACCGATGATATTCAGGAGAGTAGATTTTCCACTTCCGGACGGTCCCATAACCGCTATAAAATCGCCTTTATCCAAATGGAGGGAGACGTCATTCAGCGCAACAACCTTAGCGGCACCCTCGCCATAAGTTTTTGATACACTCTTAATCTGTAACATTTAAGAACCTCACAGAGACCTGAAGGAGTCGGCTACCTTAATCCTGGTAGCATGGAATGCAGGGTACAGAGTAGCCATAGTAGCAATAGCGGTAGCCAGGGCTACCGACAGGGGTAAATAACGGGGTATATAGGTGATGACCGTACCTTCGAAAATCAATGGCCCCACTACATATGCCAGTAAGGTTCCCGCCAAGTACCCAAAAATGCCGCCGACAAATCCAATTATAATGGCTTCATACATGAAAATCTTGATTATCTGGCTTCTTGATGCGCCCACAGCCCTCATTATTCCGATGTCCTTTATTCTCTCATTAACCGAAGATATCATCGTATTTATTACCCCAAAAAAACCGACGGCAAGGGTGATTCCGGCTAAAGCCAGCATGAAATTATTCACTTTCTCCATCATTTCCATTTCCGTAGCAGCTATTTGCTTCACGGCAATCGCCCTAACTCCGGGGATAGTGTCATTTATAGATCCCGCGATGACTTCTACGGGGCACGCATTGCATAAAGCGCGTATGTCTATTGAAGAAACCAGCTCTTCCTTGCCAAATGCCTTCTGTAATGTTTTTAGCGGAACAAAAATCTGATAATCATCACCTGAACCGGACTCATCGAGAATGCCGACAACCGCCACATCGCTTCCGTTAAGTGAAACTTGATCACCGATATTAAGCCTCAGTAATTCGGCAGCCACCGAACCAACCAGAGCCTGGTTTGCACCTGCCAGATACTCCCCTTCCCGTATCTGCCACCATGTCTTGATTTTCAATTCCTCTTCGGGTTCTATGCCGACGAGCATCACGGATATCTCTTTGACTTCAGTATTTATATACAGTTTCGGTGCAATTGTAGAAATATCAGTATCATCATCTATATTCAGTGCTTGTCTTATCTCACCGTCGGCTATTTCCCTGATTTCCTGTATTTTTGCTTCGTCAATATAATTTTCACCGATTGAAAGAGTTCCGAGGCTGAGATTACCTAATCGCATATCCAAGTTGCTTACCGAAGGTATGATTGTCAGATTTGGTCCGTACTTTTCCAGCTGGTCATATATCCGCGCTTCTCCGGCAAGGGCAATGGTCAATATACCAATGACCGTCATAGTGCCGATAACCACACCCAGCGCAGCATACAGTACCCTCTTTTTCCTGCGTATTACATCCTTCACCACTACCTGATACAGTTTCACCTGGCCACCTCATTTACAGGGTATATGCAGGTCCTGACTTTTTTATCTGCATTTATTGCTTTTCCGGACAATTCTTTAGCTATAATATCCTTATACCTCATATAAATAGTATTATTATTGCCCGATCTCAGTCATTATGAATACCGATGTAATTAAATACTAGATTATAATTATTTTCAATAATTGTATCACATTGTGATATTTTTTCCAACCACACCCTGCTGCATTTATGTTATAATAATAATACAATGTTAGAATTTTTATG
>DAOVXW010000048.1 GCA_030635945.1 Dehalococcoidia bacterium | reverse complement strand
GAGTTCGACAACCTCGCGGTCAATACCGCGAGGAACAACACCCAGTTTTCTCCAGAGTTCCTGCCGCTTTAAGGGTGCACTTTTTATAAATACTAGCTCGCCTTCCTGTCTTCCGAATTCGTTCTCGCAGATTTTGGCTATATCCAGAGCGATTTCGTTGTTGCTTCTTTCACCGACATCAACACCCAGATCAAGTGCCAGTTTCAGCAGTTTCTGCTCATCCTTTACTTCGAAATCTTTAATCTTGCCTTCCGCCATAAGCTTGAAAGTTTCCACAACGCGACGTCCATGGTCGCTGTGAGAGGCCGTTCCGGCGGCAATCTTGCGAACAAAATTACGGGCAGCGATTGTTTCCGAAGTAGCTCCGCAGACACCGGTTCTCAAAGCGTGTTCTTCGGGGGTTTCATCTTTACCTTTAGGCAGTGGTACCCGGCAGGGCCCCATTGCACAGATGCTGCAGCAGCTACCCTCGCCGCCGATGGGGCAGGGTTTCATCTTTTCGGCACGGTCAAAAACGGTACGCACATTCTCTTGAGCCGCCTTTTCCAGCATCTCGATTGTTGCAGGGTCAATACTCTTATTCTTTATATCTTCTGACATTTATTTACTCCTAAATCAATACTTTTAATAAGAACCATCAGGAAGCGGTTAATTCGGCTATCATCTCACGAATCAGGCCTATCGCTTCAGGGTGCCTCATAATTACAACATCACCGCCAGCCAGAAGTAAGACAAGGGCTGACATAGCTTCCATTAAAATGCCGCGTTTCTTCATATCCCCGAGCTTTGGCTCATCTGTTACAGGTATTTTTACCTCTTTTGTCTTCCAGGTTTCCCTGGCTACATTACATATTATGGGAAGCTGCAGTTTTTCATCCTGCTGGGACAGGGCGGCCATCCTTATCCGCTCCATTACGGACTAGCAATATTCAATGCCGTAGCCTATGCTGCTGACGGTAGGGTCTATTATTATCTGGTTGTCAGGAACCCCCAGGTTGCCAAGAAGGATATTAAGCTGCTTGGCAAGATTTATATCGATGGGGCTTGAGGCGATTACCGTATGATTATAGCCCAAAGCGGCGGCGGCAATCTTTTTATAGTCGCCTTCTTCAATCGGGCCAACGATAAGCCTCTTGTCCTGGCAGGTTTCGCATACCTTTCTCAGCACTTCGGTATCTTTTTCGTGATTGGCAGTTCCCCAGACAATTAGCGGTACATTTATAGCATTGGCTACTTTTTTAACAACTTCGGCGGCTTCATCAGGCCCGCGGTCAAGACCGTTCGGGTCTGTGCTCAATAGCTGAAGGCAGATCATCTCCGCCCCATATTCATCTATGCATTTCTTTGCCCAGGCAACCGGATCATCGGTTACTCCGTCAAAGGGGGCAAGAGCCGCCTCCGGCCAGTCCTCTGGAGGAGTATCATAAACTTCCATGGCAATTCTCGGTAATCTTGGCATGTCCCCTTCGAAAAGGTGGAACGGATATGACGATTCACCACCTACGGTTACCGCCTTATCTCCTTTGCCGAGGGTTACTTCTTTTATCTTGCCTTTGTATGATGCTTTAGGGACTTTAAAAGCCATTCTTGCCTCCATTTATGAACCTAATTCTGCGTCACTAATAAATATTACTTCATATTGGCTTTCAGGTATTTTATCTTTTCCTGTCTGTTTCTTAACTTGTAAAGCCATCTGCCACTGATGAAGCCTTCAGGTTCCCCCTCTTCATAGGTTTCAGCCAGTATTTTTACTTTACCCCGGCCGGGTGCGTTTTTTTCTGTCATCTTGTATTTCATAACCTTCTCCTTAAAGAGATATATCCATAAGCATTATATTATATTTTAAAAAAAATTGATAAAATAAGGAATTGTTAAAGTCCGGCAGCTAACTTAGCCGCCTTCACCGTATTTGTCATAAGCATCACTATAGTCATCGGGCCTACACCACCAGGAACCGGTGTAATTGCTTTAGCCTTCTCCTTTACTGATTCAAAGTCAACATCGCCGCAAAGGATGTTTTTACCTTCCTTCGTCTTGCCTATACGGTGAACACCGACGTCTATTACAACCACTCCTTCCTTTACCATATCAGCCGTAACATCCTTCGGCTTTCCGGCGGCGACTATAAGTATATCCGCCCGACGTGTATGAGAGACAAGGTCACGCGTTCTGGTGTGGCATACGGTAACAGTGGCGTTGGCGCCGGCCCTTTTTTGCATCAATATATTGGCAACCGGTTTGCCTACTATATTACTTCTGCCGACAACGACAATGTCAGCGCCTTCGGTTTCTATACCGGAGCGGATCAGGAGTTCCTGTATGCCATGCGGGGTACAGGGCAGATAGTCGGGTTCGCCTATCATAAGCTTGCCGACATTTATCGGGTGGAAGCCATCGACATCTTTTCTGGGATCGATGGCAATTAGCACATTGCTTTCACTAATATGCTTGGGTAACGGCAGTTGCACTAGGATACCATTGATTTTGGGGTCTTTATTCAATCTGTCAATCAGAGACATCAGTGTCTGCTCATCGATATCGGCAGGCAGATCGTGCCTCTCCGAATAAATGCCCAGCTCTTCGCAGGTTCTCACCTTTGAGCCGACATACGATTGTGATGCCGGGTCCTCGCCGACAAGAACGGTTACCAAACCCGGTATAATGTTGTGTTTTTCTTTTAACTGGGCAACTTCCTGCTTAAGCTCCTCACGGATTTGCCTGGAAATGGCGGTACCGCTGATAATCTCTGCCGTCATTTTGTCTCCTTACAGTTTACAAGATTCATTATTTATCCAGAACCGCATCCATAAACTGACCAACCGCTTTTACTGCCTCCGAGCTATCGGGAAGGTCAAGAAGCGATATTTTCTCAAGATCATATTTAAGAATTTCACCATCCAGCGGTATGGTAGCTAATGGCTTGATTTTAAGCTGTTCAAGCTCCTGAATAACATGGTTATCCATTGCCTGAGGAACACGGTTTATAATCACAGATTGCCTGCCCACAGAAAGCTTAAGTTCATTTATTAGCTCTATAATTCGCGCTGCTGTACGCACTCCCTTTACGGAGTGGTCGGAGATAATAAAAAGTTCATCTATGTTTTCAGTGGTGTGGCGGCTCAGATGTTCCATGCCGGCTTCGTTATCCAGCACTAAACAGGCATAGTTATCCTGTAACTCATCAATAAACTTCTTGAGTACGGTATTGGGGTAGCAGTAACAGCCGGTACCCTCGCCACGCCCCATTGAAATAAGATCAAGCCCCTTGCTCTCAACAATAGCTTCATTCAGCTTCCGTTCAAGGTAAGCTCCCTTGGTCAGACCGCTGGGTATGCTTATTTTATCATCGTTAAAAGCGGCTATAATGGAACCGATTGTTTTATCCACGGTAAGACCCAGGCTCTCTCCGAGGTTGGCGTTACCATCGGCGTCAACCGCCAGGACAGGAACCAGCCCTTTTCTTATAAGATAACGTATGATAAGGCTGGCGGTTGAAGTTTTACCGCTGCCACCTTTACCGGCTATAGCAATAGAAATAGTCAAAATACCTATCCTTTTTTAATTATTACCGATGGAAACTCATCGGCATTCGTATGCGGTAAAAACAGAGCCGCCATATAATTGGACATGAAATCAGCATTTTCGGATAGCTCTATGTTGGTCATCATAGCGGCAACCCTCTCGCCTTCATGCAGAAGATCAGAGGAAAAGGAGATTAACCTCGCCCCCAGCAGTGAGCCGTTGCCAATGAAAATATACCTGTCTCGCGGCAGGTCGGGCAGAAGCCCGATAGTTATGGCGTTTTCAATGTTTATGTTACTGCCGAATGTGCCGGCGATAATCACACGCTCTATGTCAGTGAATTTCGAATCTATGCTTTTAATCAATGTCTTATAACCGGCATACATTGCCGCCTTTGAGCGTATAAGGTTATCAATATCTATTTCAGTAATGACGATATCCTTGCCAATCTGGGTATCAGAGGCCGGTAAAAGGACATATTCATAACCGTCCTCGCCTTTACGGATTCTTTTTGTCGGCAGGTCGGCATTGAACTTTCCGTTCTGTGTGATAAAACCGGCCTTAAGCAATGTGGCAACGATATTTATAAGCCCGGAACCGCAGATACCCTTTGCCTTTACGTTATCTATGGTTGAGATCACCGGCTCGAAATCCGGAGGATTGATATCAAAGCCTTCTATGGCGCCCGGGGTGGCTATCATGCCGTGTTTTATGCCACCACCTTCGAAGGTTGGCCCGGCAGAGCAGGAAGTGGTCAGCATTAGATCTGAATTGCCGATTACTATCTCGCCGTTTGTGCCAATATCTATATATAAAGTTGAATTATCCACCTGGTGAACACCGGCCCCCAGAATACCGGAGACTATATCTCCGCCGACATAACTTGCCACCGAAGGAACGATATACAGGTGAACATGCTCTCCCGCATTGATACCGATGGATTTTGCTTTTAACAGGGGTGCCGTGCTGAATGTCGGCACGTATGGGGAAAGGCGTAGGTATCCGGGATCGACTGCCAGGAGAAGTTGTACCATTACTGTATTGGCGGCAACAACTATATGTGAAATATCTTTACTTTCTATTCCTGCCGAATCAGTTAATTCAACAATCAGATCATTTATGGTGGCAATAACAGCCTGCTGAAGCCTTTTGAGGCCGCCCGTTTTTTGGGACCATGCAATGCGGCTGATGACATCTTCGCCGTAGCTTATCTGGCGGTTGTAATCTATAGCATGGGCTAATATGCTGCCTCTGTTCAGATCCAGCAGCTGCCCGCGCACCGCCGTAGTGCCGATATCAAAAGCAAAAGAGTAGTGCTTGTTCCTGGTATCACCCGGCTCAATATTTATAATCTTATAACTGGAATTATCTTCCAGCAGGATAGTAGCCGTAACCTGCCAGTTGTCGCTACGCAGTTCTTGAGCCAGTTTTGATAAAAACTCAAAATCTATAGATATATTATCGATTTTATATTGCTGTTTGATACCTCTGAGCAAACGGGAAAGGTCGCTGATGTTATCTTCCAGTGTCGGGGCAGTTAATTCAAGGTACAGCTTTTTAAGCGGAGGGTCAAAACGCCAGCCGCTAACTAGCGCTGCCTGCGTTTGAGCCGTTATATCTCCGGTCTCTCTGGCGAGGACAGCCTTTTCCAGTCTTGATTCTACCGGTATTTCAATGGTCAAATCTGAGAGCACACTGCTCTGGCAGGACTGCCTTATCCCCTTTTTGTAGTCCCTGTCGGAGACTTTATTCGTTTTGGCGCTTTTTACCTGACCGCTTTTAACAAACACATTGCAGGTGCCGCATACACCGGCACCACCGCAGGAAGCATTTATATGCACCCCGGCAGCGACAGCCGTTTCCATAAGGTTGGCACCCTCATCAACGACTATATCAATATTATCGGGTTCAAAGTGGACGCTACATTTTTTACAATCTGAAATATTCGCCATTATAATCACTTATATTATATTTTTAGAACAGCCCTTTAACCTTGCGTGTTTCTACATCAATATCTATTCTTCTGAACGCCGGATCG
>DAOVXW010000011.1 GCA_030635945.1 Dehalococcoidia bacterium | reverse complement strand
GACGATTTCTGGTTCGTACCCACCGCCGAAGTCCCGCTCACCAACCTGCACCGGGACGAAATCCTGCCGCCGGGCATCCTGCCCCTCTACTACGTGGCTTATACCGCCTGTTTCCGCCGTGAGAAGATGTCAGCGGGCAAGGACACGCGGGGCATCAAGCGGGGACACCAGTTCGACAAGGTGGAGATGTATAAATTCACCGAGCCCCAAACCTCTAACGATGAGCTGGAGAAGATGTTAAACAACGCGGAAACCGTCTGCCAGAAGCTGGGACTTCCCTACCGCGTCATCGAGCTTTGCACCGCGGATCTGGGGTTCGCCTCCACCAAGTCCTACGATATCAATGTCTGGGCAGCCGGCGCCGGCGAGTGGCTTGAGGTAAGCTCCTGTTCCAACTGCGGTGACTTCCAGGCCAGGCGGGCTAACATCCGCTACCGGCCCGCCCCGGACGCAAAACCCCAGTTCGTGCACACCTTAAACGGCTCAGGATTGGCCCTGCCCCGCATAATGATTGCGGTGCTGGAAAACAACCAGCAGGCTGACGGCAGCATCGTCATTCCGGAGGCACTCAGGCCGTTTATGGGAGTGGAAGTTATCAGGTAAACCTATTAAGCGGCGCGGGTATCGGAGGGGTGTCCGAGTGGTCTATGGTGACGGTCTTGAAAACCGTTGTCGGTGCAAGCCGACCGTGGGTTCGAATCCCACCCCCTCCGCCATTAATCCGGCCCAATTGAAACCTCGTTTAAAACAACATGCCCCAGAAGATTCAACCCGTATCCTTCCACATACGGCTTAACAAGCACATAAGTATTCCCGTACCACAACGGCAGGCAGGCGGCTTCACTGACCATTATCTGCTCTGCCTGCCTGTACAGCTCAAGGCTTGCTTCTATATTCTGCTCCCGGCTTGCCGCCATCAGCAGGGAATCTACTTCCTGGTTATTGTATTCGCCGATGTTGTATTCGGAACCACCTGCGAAAAGAACCTCAAGGAAATTCTGCGGGTGGGGATAATCGGCGCCCCATCCCCAATAGAACATCTCGTCCTTCTCCTGCATAAGCTCATATAGGAATACCTCCGGCTCCAGCTGCCTCACCTCTACTTCCACCCCCAGATTAATACGCCATTCGTATATTATAGCTTCCAGTTCCGAAGGAATATGCCCTCCCCGCCCCCCGGTGGTTATGCTTATCGGCGGTAGATTTGATACGCCACCGTATTTCGAGTCTGCAATCAATTCGTGGGCAAGTTCTATATTGTATTCAATCGCCGTTAAAGATTCATTAAAACCCGGCATACCGGGTGGCAGTATGCCATCAGCCCGGCTCATGGTATCCCTGAAAATCAGCGAAACCAGTTTGTCTTTATCTACAGCCATAGAAAAGGCGCGGCGTATATTGGCATCGTCAAATGGTGGCTTCCGGCAGTTAAAACCGAGGTAGGTAAGGCTCAGTTCGGGAAATATCTCAAGTTGCGCGTAGAAATCACCATCGGTATCGGTTACTTTATCAATATAAGCCAAACTGACCTGCGCGACATCAATCCGCTCTGTCTCATATAAATCCATAGACCTACCAGCCCACAGATGAAAGTTAACTATATTGACGCCGCTAAAGCTGCTTGTCGGATTATAGTAATCATTTCTCTCCAGCACCAGCAGGCTGCTTTCATTCCACTGCTTCAGCTTAAACGGGCCGGTTCCGTCTGGGTTACGCCACCAGTTTCCACCGGTTTCAACATTATTTTTGTTAACCACGAAAGCAGTAGCATATGTCAGTTTATACAGAAAATAAGATTTCGGCTCGTTTATCGTTACTCTGAGGATATGGTCATCAACAACCTCTATGCCACTGATGTTTTTTCTCTCCCCTGCCAGTACTTCTCTGGCGCCTACAATATCACCTAAATAGGTGGCAGCTGTTTGAGAGCCTGTAGCCGGCTTACAGGCACGTTCCCATGAATATTTGAAATCCTCTGCCTTTACCTGCCTCCCGCTGTGGAAAAAGACATCATCTCTCAGATAAAAAATATAGGTTCTACCGTCATCGCTTATGTCCCAATCCTGAGCAATATCCGGCGCTATTTCCATTTCATCGTTAAAGCGAACCAATCCACTGAATATCTGAATCACGTAAGATATTGAGGTGGCATCACCGATAGTCGCCGGGTCCAGCGAATATGGATCTATGCCATACAGATCTAGTGCCGTCTCTCCTGATGTAATGGTAGGCGTGGTTGTTTCCGTCTGACTCGGTCCATCAATACAACCGGGCATGAGTATCAGTACCGATATACATACAAGTACCAACGAAACAAACTTAAATATCCGTCTTTTCATCTTTTACTTCTTAAAACAAGCCTGCTCTTTTCAGGCTGTGGTAGCTGTTATCGGCTATTATTATATGGTCCAGTACCTCTATTCCCATCAGCTCCCCGGCATCGGCCAGCCTTTTAGTCAGTTTTATGTCATCTTCCGCATATCTATCCAGACGTCTTGCCATCTCAAAGGCAGCCTGAATCTGAGATGCTTTGGCAAGACCGATTCCCTTTACATGTGATAACTCCTCCAGCGAAGCGCCGGCAAGTGTCTTTAAATCGCCGAACTTAGCCAGCAGCCTCTGGGAGGTTACAATAACAGACTCTCCTGCAATTCCACGACCCAGCAGCAAAGCCAGTATTTCCTGTGCCGATAGCGATTCCGCACCATATTTTTGCAGCCTTTCCCTTGGCCGCTCCGAAACTGGTAAATCATGTATTATAAAGGCCTTTTTCATCATCTTCGTCTCCGTTACAATTAATATATTCAATTCCAAAACCAGCAAAGTTTTTGCCGTCAATATTGATAATGCATTTATTTGCGCTGGCCCTGGTTCATCATCCAACACTTACCCGTATATTGTACTAACATAATCCCGCCATAGGTCGTTAAGGCCATCCATGTCAAAGCCGTAAACCCTCATCAGAGCCCCGTCATAGCTGCTGCCCTGCTCGAAGATACCGAGCAGTTCAAACATTTTTTCCTTTCCATAGTTATCAACAAGAAACTCAACGATACTCATACTCTGAGCATAAGACATATATGATATGCTTGCATCAGCAGAAAATGGGCTTGCCAGGCTACGCACCGTTATCAGCTCATCATTTTCTGTTGCCTGCCTCAGATGATTTATAAATAAAGGCTCCATTTCCCCTTCAGCATACATTGACAAGCCCTCATTCAGCCATACAGGCAATGAATTGTAAGGATTATAGGTCATCTGCTGGATAACAAGATGTGCTAGTTCGTGAACAATCGTCCTTTTACCCCATTCCATATTACCCTCATTAATACCAATGGCTACCGTTCCATATGTGGTATAGGCTACTCCCCCGGTCCATTCCTGCGGGAATATCATCGCCCCCTGAAGGTCGTTAGCACTGGCATATATATAGATGCTGACAGACCTTTGCAGATAAGCGCCGGTATCCGCCGCCAGCCTGATCAATGCCTCCTGTGCCACCAGCATAAGCTGCCGGGCGAAATCATCATTGCCCTGATACCAGTATATTGTTATATCGCTCTCTATCAGACTTCGCCATTTATAGCGCTCATCGTTGAACTGAATACTATATATTTCCGTTTCAATTTTCTCATCATCAGTATCGGTCACCGTCCACCAGTACTCTATGTTTGTCCCGGTCGGCAACCCGCCGCTTTTCAGCATATCCCATGTCCAGCCGGCAGCTACTTTGGTATCCATAATAAACTCAATTATTATTTCACCGGTTACTACGGCAAAATGGTCACAGTCAACCTGGTAATGCAGGCGGATATCTTTTATATTCACATCGCTTTCGGCTTCTATTTTAAAAACAAGCTGGGATGGAAATGCCACCTCAACCGAGCTTTCCGTTATCTTTATTCCATCGTCAGCTTTAACCGCTACCGAGCTTATTAAAGCCAGTAATACGCTTATAGTTAATATCAGCCCGGCTATCTTCTTAATCATCATCTTTACCCAAGCCCGCCCTCAGGTAGGCAGTTATGAATCCGTCCAGTTCACCATCCAGTACCGCATCTGTATTACCTTCCTGGTATTCGGTGCGGTGGTCTTTTACCATTTTATACGGGTGGAGTATATAGCTCCTTATCTGGTTGCCCCAACCGGCAATCACATGTTCTCCCTTCAGCTTGTTTCTCTCTTCTCTTTTTCTTGCCATCTCAATCTTGAGCAGCCTTGCCCTTAATACCAGCATTGCATATTCTTTATTCTTTAGTTGAGAGCGCTCGCTCTGGCAGGTAACCACGATTCCCGTGGGCAAGTGGGTAATTCTGACGGCACTGCTTGTTTTCTGCATATGCTGCCCGCCGGGCCCACTGGGCCTGAATGTATCAATCCTTATATCCTCAGGTGATATCTCCAGATCTGCGCCACTTTCCGCTTCGGGCATCACTTCTACAAGCACAAAAGAGGTATGACGGCCATGATCGGCATCAAACGGGGAAAGCCTTATCAGGCGGTGTACACCGTGCTCCGACTTTAGATAGCCGAAACTGTAATCGCCGCTTATTTCAACTATAATGCTTTTTATTCCAGCTTCTTCGCCTGGTGTTGTATCCAGTATCCTGGACACATATCCGCGACGTTCAGCCCAGCGCAGATACATCCTGAGCAGCATCTCGGCCCAGTCCTGGGATTCGACGCCACCGGCTCCGGCATGGATAGCCAGTATTGCATTATGGTTATCATATTTACCACTAAAAGCCAGCTGGAACTCAAGTTCATCAAGCTTTGAGGCTATCCTGTCAACTTCAGCCCGAATCTCCTCGCCCATTGAAGTTTCTTCTTCTTCGGACTCCATAGAAATTATTTCGGTGATATATTTTGCTTCTTTTTCCAGCCCCCGCCACCTGTCAATCACCTTTTTCAATTCCGCCAGACGGAGCATTACTACCCGTGCATTTATCGAGTCCTGCCAGAAATCGGTTTTTGTTGTTTTCTTTTCCAGCTTTTTTATTTCTTTTTCTTTAGCAGCGATGTCAAAGACGCACCATTGCCATCGTGATTCTCTGCTTCAGTTCTTCTATTCTATCGCTCAGTTCTCTCATCTGCCCTCCGTTTTTACTCCAGGTTTCCGCCAGCCGCCAGGTGCGCCAGACGCGTTGTTTCCGGCAGGCGGTATCCGCGACAGCACCGCATTACCCAGTATACCGCATTTTCAAGAGTAATTTTATGGCCCGTTGAAATATATAATGGCTTTACCCCTGTTTTCGTTCTCAGGGTTGCACCTATGATTTCGCCGTTATCGGTAATTTTTGTATAGTCACCCGGTTCATCCCCGGGCATCAGGCTGCTGCCGCACAGCCGTGACTTTGCACAACCAATGGTTGTTTTATCAAGCAGCAAGCCCAGATGTGACGCAATGCCCAGCCTGCGCGGGTGGGCAATTCCCTGTCCGTCAATCATTATCAGGTCAGGTAAAGTTTTAAGCTTACGGCATGCAGCCAGTATCAACGGTGATTCCCTGAAAGACAGTAGTCCCGGTATATAAGGTAATTCAAGCCTTCCCTGTGCCATTGCAAATTCAACCAGCTTCAAGTCAGGGTAGTTTAATACAACCACCGCCGCACGGGCTGTTTCACCAGTTCTTCCAGCGGCAATATCCACACCGGCGATATACTTCGGCAAAACAACTTCACCGGTTTTTAATATCATTAAGGCCAGTTTCTTTTGTATCTCCTTCGCCTGGTGGACATTCAGTTTCCAGTCGTGCAACTTTTTTATTTTCATTTATTCAATTATAGCTATTGCCAAAGCGGCATTACAAATAAGCATTTATGCTTTATCCAGCCCGCTATTGACATAGATACCTTTTTATTGCATAATACTCAGGAAGAAAAACATAAAATGGTAAAGATAAGACTCAGACGAGTAGGCGCCCCAAAAAAGCCAAGCTATCGGATCGTTGTAGCCGATTCACGCTCTCCTAGAAACGTGGCGTTTATTAGTATTATCGGTCATTATGACCCCCTTACCGACCCGGAGACGGTGGTTATAGACGAAGAACAAGCATTAAAATGGCTGGGGCAGGGGGCACAACCAACAGCCACTACCGCTAGGCTCCTGTCCAAGGCAGGCATTATGGACAAGTTTAAGGCAACAAAGGAGAAATCATGAAAGACCTAGTAGAATACATCGCCAAATCGTTAGTGAATGCCCCTGATGATGTAGTGGTTACCGAGGAAGAAGGCGAGGAAGGTATAGTTCTCAAATTACAGGTTGCTGATGAAGACAAAGGCCGTATTATCGGCAAGCAGGGTCGGATTGCACAGGCAATACGCACTCTTATCAGGGTAAAGGCGGCTAAAGCTGGCACCAGAGCCTCTCTTGAGATTATCTAATCTTTCAAGATAGCCCCTTTTAAACAATCATTATTTTTCTCATCCCATCAAATATCTGCCCATTTTCGGATATATTTGACGATAAGTCGTGTCCTCTTCCCGTTTAAAGTTCCATAATAAAATGCCGTTATTAAGCACAGGCTTGGGGTTACTATGTCTATAGAAGGGCTTCAAATCTTGAATATGCGAATAGTTTGAATAACTATCCAAATATGATAAGTGCTAGCTAAAGTTCAGGCCGCCTTCTTCTGCGTCTTGTGGCTACCCTTAGCCTAATAAGCGAGCGTCTCAGCGCTGCTTCAGCCCTTGCGTTATCAGTTTCGGGGGCATATTTTTCTTCCAGCCGTTTCTCAGCGCGGCTTTTGGCTTCTTCGGCGCGGGCTATGTCAATCTCCTCAGTCCTCTCCGCCGAATCAGCCAGCACTATAACTCTGTCCGGCCGCACTTCAAGAAAACCACCGGATACAACCAGGCTGAATTCTTCGCTGCCTTTTCTGGCTATCAACTCGCCGGGTTGCAACATCGTCATCAAAGGAGAGTGTTGGGGTAAAATCCCCAGTTGCCCTTCAATGCCGGGTGCAATAACAATATCGACATCATCAGAATAGACCACTTTCTCAGCGGTAACTACATCAAGCTTTATTGTAGCCATATCTTAAACCACCTGTATATTACGGGTATTTTATTACTCCTGCAGCTTTTTGGCTGCCTCAACTGCTTCCTCAATCGTGCCCACCATATAAAAAGCCTGTTCTGGCAGGTCATCATGCTTGCCGTCAAGTATCTCCCTGAAACCACGAATGGCTTCTGCTAATGAAACATACTTGCCGGGACGGCCGGTAAATATTTCGGTAACAAACATTGGTTGAGTTAGAAATCTCTGTATCTTGCGGGCGCGGGCGACAATAAGCTTATCCTCTTCGCTCAGCTCTTCTATGCCCAGAATGGCAATTACATCCTGAAGATCCTTATATCGCTGAAGCACCTGCTGCACTTCACGGGCGACCTTATAATGTTCCACTCCCACTATATCGGGGTCAAGCATGCGTGAATTTGAGGATAGCGGATCAACCGCCGGATATAGAGCCTGTTCCGCCAGGGACCTTTCTAGCGCAACTACGGCATCCAGGTGACCAAATGTTGCCACCACTCCGGGATCGGTATAATCATCCGCCGGTACATAGATTGCCTGAAATGATGTAATCGATCCCTGCTTCGTTGAAGTAATTCTTTCCTGCAGTTCGCCCATTTCCGTAGCCAGTGTCGGCTGGTAGCCCACTGCCGACGGCATTCGCCCCAGCAGTGCCGACACTTCCATTCCGGCAAGGGTATAGCGATATATATTATCAATAAACAGCAGAACATCCTGCCGTTCAACATCACGGAAGTATTCGGCCATTGTCAGCCCGGTCAGCCCGATACGCAGACGTACCGCCGGCAGCTCGTTCATCTGCCCGAAGACCATGACCGTTTTATCAAGCACACCGGCTTCTTTCATTTCCTGCCACAGGTCATTGCCCTCACGCGATCTTTCGCCAACTCCGGCAAAAACTGAATATCCACCATGCTCATGAGCGATATTTCGAATCAGCTCCATAATAATAACCGTCTTACCGACGCCGGCTCCTCCATAGGCACCGATCTTGCCGCCTTTGGCAAAGGGCGTAATCAGATCTATTACCTTAATACCTGTTTCCAGGGTTTCGGTGGTTGTTTCCTGATCATCAAAGGCTGGGGGTTTACGATGTATGGCCCAGTTATCGTCACCCTTAACCTCACCGAGATTATCCAGCGGGTGCCCCATAACATCAAACAATCTTCCCAGACAAGGCTTACCTACGGGGATTGTAATCGGCTTTCCGGTATCCACTGCCTCTGCGCCCCTGTTAAGCCCGTCCGTAGGCAACAAAGACAGGCAGCGTACCCAGTTGTTGCCGGTATGCCCCTGTACTTCAAGTACCAGCTTGCTGCCATTTTTTTGAATTTCAATGGCATTAAAAAGGGACGGCAGTTCATCGGGCGGAAATTCAATATCTACCACCGAACCTATAACCTGTACTACTTTACCTTTTGCTTTAGCCATAACAACCTCCTATTCTATAGCTACGGCACCACCGATGATATCGAGCAGTTCTGTGGTAATCATTTCCTGGCGTGCCTTATTATAAACAAGTGTTAAATCCTCAATTAGCTCATTGGCATTCTGGGTAGCGTTGCGCATAGCTACCATCCGTGCCGATTGTTCACTAGCAATTGACTCTAGGATATGATGATATACTTTCATTTCTATAAAACGCGGAAGTAGGCCGCTCAGAACTTTAATAGAATCCGGCTCGTATATATAATCAACATTCTCAGTTGCCGGGATTGTCGCCGGTTTAACGGGTAATATTCTCTCTATAACCGGCTTCTGGACCATAGTATTTTCAAACCGTGTATAAGCCAGATAAACCTCATCGGTAGCGACATTGCTATAATCATCAATAATAATATGCGATATCGGCAGTGTATCAATCAGTGTGGGGCGGTCGCCGAATCCGGTGAACTCAGCGGTTACGCTCTGTCCTGTCCGTCTTAGAAAATCAAGTCCTTTGCGACCAAGTGCAATTACGTTTACCGGTGCTTTATTCTCCAGTATAAAGGCGGCTGTCTTACGATTTATACTGCCGACAAGCCCACCTGCCAAACCACGGTCAGGTGTTATATGCACCAGGGTAATATTTTTCACCGTTCTGCGGCACTGAAGACAGGGGTGCAACTCTTTGCCTTCTGTGGATAAAGCCGCCAAAGCCGATATTACCTGTGTTATCTTTTCCGAATAGGAGCGCCCGGCCAGCCCACTTTCCTGAGCCCGCTTCATCTTCGAAGCGGCAATCATTTCCATAGCCCTGGTTATCTTGGCGGTACTCTTGACGCCCTTTATCCGCCTTCCGATTAAACGAATATTAGCCAATTTTTAACAAACACTCCTCTTATTTAAATGGTTATAGAAACTACTCAGCTGAAAAACCTTTCTTGAATTCCTCAATTGCCGCCTTCAGTTTTTCTTCAGTTTTATCGCCGAGGTCTTTCGTCTCTTTTATATCCTTGCCTATCTCTTTATAAATTGTATTCATCGATTTCATTAAAGCTGCTTCAAATTCAACCACTTTATTCACCGGTATATCATCAATATAGCCGTTTATGGCGGCATACAGAATTATAATCTGGTCTTCAAGCGATTTTGGCACATAAAGGGATTGTTTTAATACCTCGGTAATTCGCTGCCCGCGCTCAATCTGTGCTCTTGTTGCTTTATCCAGTTCGGCGGTTCCAAACTGGGCAAATGCAGCCAGCTCTCGGAATTGCGCCATTGCCAGCTTCAATTTTCCGGCTACCTTTTTCATTGCCTTCGTCTGGGCTTTACTGCCGACACGTGATACCGATATACCAACATTCAATGCCGGTCTTATACCTGCATTGAAAAGGTCTGTTTCCAGGTAGATCTGACCATCTGTAATAGAGATTACGTTTGTCGGGATATAAGCCGATACATCACCGGCCTGTATTTCGATAATGGGCAATGCAGTAATTGAACCGCCCCAGTGTTC
>DAOVXW010000050.1 GCA_030635945.1 Dehalococcoidia bacterium | reverse complement strand
CGCACGGGCAATGACCGGGGCGGCACCGGTTCCGGTTCCATCCCGATAATAGCCCAGCAAATAAAAGAGCGCTATACGGATAAACCGTTATACGCACTGGTTGTTCTCCCATTTGAACACGAAGAAGAAAACGAAGAGCGAACCGTCTACAACACGGCCGTATGTCTTAAATCCATCTACTCGGTAGCAGATGCGGTAATACTGGTTGATAATCAGAGATACGTCAGGAAAGACTTTTCATTAAAGGACAACCTGTCCAAGATCAACTCCCTCATCGTTGAACCATTTTACAATCTTCTGTGTGCCGGCGAGGAGAAAAAGGCAAGGCACGTCGGCGCCAAGACTCTTGACGCCGGTGATATCATACAGACCCTCTTGGGCTGGACAGTGCTCAGCTATGGCGAATCCAACCTGAAACGTTTCAAGTTGCCTTTCGGAGGCAAAAGCTTCAGGGATAAAAGCACCGAGACTCACAAAGGCATACAGGCGATGGACGAAGCCATAAGCGAACTTTCAACCCACTGCAACCCGAAGGATGCCGGCCGGGCTTTATATCTCCTTTCGGCGCCAGCCAAAGATATTAATATGGACCTTGTTAAGGAGCTCAGCGACTGGTTGAAAGATATGGCTCCCAATGCCATCATAAGAAACGGTGATTACCCGAGACAAAGCGGAGTAATGAACATAACCCTTATACTTTCCGAACTCAGTGATTTAGAAAAGGTAAGGAACTACTACACCAAATCGACAAACCTGGTGCCGATAATAAAACAGAGGCAAAAGGAAGTAGAGTCCAAGCTGAGAACCCTTGACGAAACCGGCAAGGACATCCCTTCTCTTTTATAATATATAGTCGTTAAATATACCTTATACAATCCCCCTCTTTACAAATAAATGAGAGGGGGATTTTTTATGAATATATTTATTTTAATGTTGCTCTCTTTTAAGCAAAACTTCTTATCGGCATATTTCAGTTCTTTTATCATATTATTCTCTTTGGAATTTAGACGATATAGGTTATAATATGTATGCAAAATAATGAATTCACAGGTCTTCTATCGTAAGTGGCGCCCGCAAACCCTTGCCGACGTTGTCGGTCAGGAACATACGACGATAACCCTGCTCAATGCCCTTGGCAGCTCACGCGTTTCTCACGCCTATCTTTTCTGCGGTCCCCGGGGCACCGGTAAGACAAGCACCGGACGCATACTGGCAAAAGCCGTAAACTGCCTGAAAGACGGTAAGGGTGAGCCATGCAATACCTGCGATATGTGCCGGGCAATCACCGAGGGCAGAGCCATTGATATAATCGAGATTGACGCTGCCTCAAACACCGGTGTCGATGACATTCGCTCTCTCAGAGAGAAAGTCAACTACGCCCCCGGGCTGGCAAACTACAAGGTTTATATCATAGACGAAGTTCACATGCTCAGTAACAGTGCCTCCAATGCATTGCTAAAGACGCTTGAAGAGCCACCCCCCAATGTCATTTTTATTCTGGCGACGACAGAATCGCATAAGGTTCTGCCCACCATAATTTCACGCTGCCAGCGTTTCGATTTCCGCCGCGTTGGACAGAATGACATTATGCTTAAGCTGGGGATTATCTGTAAGGCCGAGGGTATCAAGATAAAACCGGAGGCATTAAGGTTGATTGCCAGCAGCGCCTCCGGCAGCCTGCGTGATGCTGAAAACCTGCTGGAGCAACTTTTTACTTTTTACGGTTCGGATATTAAGCTCGCCCAGGTGCAGTCTATGCTGGGTATGACCGGCGATAAACGCGTTAAAGAGTTCGTAAAATATATCATCAGCAATGATATTTCTTCCGGCATTAAAACAATTAATGCTGTAAACAGCGATGGCCTTGACCTCAAGCAGTTCAAGCGTGAGCTTGTAGCTTATCTCAGATATCTGCTCTTGATAAAGAACGGCTGTGGTAAAGACCTTGACCTAACTGGCGAAGAAATAACCGAACTGAAAGATCTGGCTGCCACAACTTCGGCAGAACTTATCTTAACTGCGGTCAAGTTATTTAGCACCCTTGAATTCGACACAAACGATTATTCCAGCCTGCCGTTTGAACTGGCACTTGTTGATTACAATCTTACATCAGCCACAGATAAACCTGTATCCGTCAAACATGCTGAACCCGAACCGGTAAAGCAGATAAAGGAAAGCGCAATCCCCCCGGTTACCACCCCGAAGAAGAAACAGCCAGAAGTAAAAACCGAAGCGGTCACAGAATCTTCGCCGTCTGTTGAGGCTGTAAAAGCTTTACCTCCGGAAGCAGATGATAAACTGGCGTATTTAGTATCCAACTGGAAACACATCATCGAACAGGCGCCGGAAAACACAAAGAGAACGGCAGCCATCGCCATCCTCAGAAGTGCCGGTGTTCAGCCGGTATCCATCGATGGTGATACCATAGTGCTGACTTTTAAATACTTATACCACAAAGAGAAAATCGAAGAGATTGAAAACAGAAAAACAACAGCCGATATTATAAGCAACTTCCTGGGGCATACCTGCCAGGTCCGTTGCGTTTATGAAGCCGAGGAAAATCACCTGGTACGGGAAGCGCAAAAATTAGGTGCTAAAATTACAAACGTGGAGGAAAAATGAACCTTTCAATGATCAAGCAGGCTTTCGAACTCAAGTCCAAGCTTGAGAAAACCCAGAAAGAGCTGGGCAAGATGAAGGTGGAGGCAGAGTCTGGTAATGGTGCTGTAAAAGTCACCGCCAGCGGCCGGCAAAAAATACTATCTATTAAAATATCTCCCGATATTATAGACCCTGAAAAGCCGACCCAGCTGGAAAAGCTTGTTTTGCAGGCGGTATCAGGCGCCATGGACGAATCAAAAAAGCTTGCCGATAAGCATCTCAGCGAGCTCACCGGTGGCATAAAAATTCCGGGCTTAACAGATTAATATCAGGGGGTTTAGATTGGATATAAATCCTTCAAACACAACCGGTTCTGTAAACAAACTTATTCAGGAGCTGTCAAAGCTGCCAGGCATTGGCCCCAAGAGCGCCCAACGTTTGACCTTTTACCTTCTGCGCGCTCCCGATGAACAGGCGAAAATTCTTGCTGAAGCCATCCTGTCTTTAAGTCAAAATACACGTCTTTGTTCCGCCTGTTTTAATATTGCCGATAATGACCTGTGTCCAATCTGTTTTAGCGGCAAACGGGACGATAATAAAATCTGTGTCGTCGAACAGCCTCAGGACATCCTCGCCATGGAGCATATTGGCATTTATAGGGGTTTATACCATGTTCTCCACGGCGCCATCTCTCCTACAGAGGGTATCGGTAGTGAGGATATAAGAACAAAAGAGCTGCTTGAACGCCTTAAAGACAGCCAGGTTGATGAGGTTATTATCGCCACCAATCCAACCCTTGAGGGTGAACAGACCTCCATGTATCTACACAAGATTATTTCACCCCTGGGCATCAGGGTAACCAGACTGGCGCGGGGGCTTCCCTTCGGTACCGAGCTGGAATATGCCGACGATGTTACCCTGACCCGCGCCCTGGAGGGCAGACAGGAGCTTTAGTAATAAAGCATCCACAGCCATGATTATCCATTGGGAAAAGCCAGTTTACACCCGATGACTATCTGTATAATTTCCAATAATATTTTTCATTATGCAGTACGAAGATATTATAGATAAAATAAATTCTCTGTATAATCCGGAGGCGATATCCGGTATGACACGCTTCGGTATTAACCCTGATAATAACTACGGCGTATCCGTTGCAACTTTGAGGAAGATTGCTAAGGAGATAGGAGTTGACCATGATCTGGCTATACAGCTCTGGCAATCCGGTATCCACGAAACCCGTATGTTGGCATGCCTCATCGATGACCCAAAACTTGTTACACGGGAACAAATGCAGAACTGGGTAATGGATTTCGACTCATGGGACATCTGCGATCAATGCTGCAGTAATCTTTTCCGCAAAACCGAGTATGCCCGGCAAAAAGTTCTTGAATGGAGTTTCGCTGACGGTGAGTTCGTCAAGAGAGCTGGCTTTGTGCTAATGGCCGTTTTAGCGGTACATGATAAAAAAGCCGACGATTCACTTTTTGAACATTTCCTGCCGGTTATAAAAGCGGGGGCTGCCGATGACAGGAACTTCGTCAGGAAAGCGGTTAACTGGGCTTTAAGGCAGATTGGCAAACGCAACCTGTATCTTAATTCCAAAGCTATAGAAACCGCCAGGGAAATACAACACATTGATACTAGAAGTGCCAGATGGATAGCCTCTGATGCTATCCGTGAGCTTAGCAGCCAGGCAGTGCAGGACAGGTTAAAGACAAGAAAACAAAATGACAAAACCAAGAAATTATAAGACTGAAGCCATCATTATAAAGAAGACCAAGCTCGGGGAGGCAGACAGGATACTTACCTTCTATACTCCCCATCTTGGTAAGATTCAGGCGGTAGCCAAGGGTGTCAGACGTCCGAGGAGCAAGATGTCAGGTCACCTTGAATTGCTCACCCACAGCCTTGTGCCTTTGGCAAGGGGCAGAAACCTGGACATCGTAACCGGCAGCCAGACAATAAACGGTTTTCTGGCGATCAAGAGCAGCCTTGAACTCATCTCATACGCGCTCTATATTATCGAACTGATAAATAAATTCACCATAGATAATGTTGAAAACTATCCGCTGTTCAAATTGCTGCTTGAAACCCTTAAGCAACTGGATAGGGATTGCAATAACGAACTTGTTTTGCGCTTTTTCGAACTTCACCTGCTGAGCTATGTCGGCTATCGTCCGCAGCTTCGGCATTGTGTTTTATGCCACTCGCCCTTGGAACAAGCTTCCCTCTCATTTTCCCCGAAAGCTGGTGGTATACTTTGTCATGATTGTAAAAACTCCCAATCCCCTGCTTATAGTATTTCACTCAATAGCCTCAAACTCCTCAAGCTGCTGCAGGAATGCGATTTTGAAACAGTCAACCAACTTGAAGTAAGGCCACAATCCAATTATGAAATTGAGTGGATTATCAGGAACTACATAAGATACCTACTGGAAAGGGAGATAAAGTCTATCGCTTGGCTTGATGCTATCAGGCGTCAAAACAGAGAAGGTTAAATCGCTTTACTATAACCTCAAGATAAAATATAATAACCAGTGAAGATAACTGGTGGCGGGTTAATACCTCTTCAGTTTCTTTATTTATCTTTCAGGACATAATGCATGACATCTAATTTAGACCGAATTACACAGCAAAGACTTGCCAAACTCGAGCGTATTAAAAGCCGTGGTGTTGAACCCTACCCTCATAAATACAGCACGAGCCATACCACAGAGCAGGCGGTAGCTTTGCTCAACCAGAAAAGAAAATCAAGCAAATTATTATCAGCAATCACTATCGCCGGTCGCGTTACAGCCAAGCGCCGTATGGGTAAAAT
>DAOVXW010000012.1 GCA_030635945.1 Dehalococcoidia bacterium | reverse complement strand
CAGTTCTACCGTCTCCCCGGTGATGTTCCAGGTAACCTCCTTGGGTTCACCCAGGCTCAAACCGCCGATGGCATAGCCGGGGAAATCCAGCGAGGTAAGATATTCGGCTGATTTTCGCCTCAATTCCAGGGAAACGCCCCCCTGCACGATAGCAAACAGCGCCTGGTCACTGCGCCGGTGAGCTTGCCGGCACCTTGCCGCCCATAGATGAGTGCGGTTCATCGCCCGTCTTACCCGGTTAAAATCGGCATCGCTGGGCGGGCATTCAGCAAGAACCATAATGGTATCGGCACCCAGAGACTGCTGAATTTCTATTGCCAGCTCGGGGGTGATAAAGTGGCGGCTGCCATCGATATGAGAGCGGAAAGAAACGCCTTCGTCATTAACCTGCCTCAAGCCGGCCAGGCTGAATATCTGATAGCCGCCGCTATCGGTAAGGATGGCGCCTTCCCATCCCATAAATTTATGCAGACCACCCATCTTTTCAATTACCGAAGTCCCCGGCCTGAGGTAGAGGTGATAGGCATTAGCCAGCAGCATACCGAAGCCGATTTCCCTGATTTCCCACGGCGTCAGCGTCTTGACGGTAGCCTGGCTGCCCACCGGCAGGAACACCGGCGTCGGTATAATTCCGTGAGCCGTTTTAAGCTCGCCAGCTCTGGTACGATTGCTTGTCCTTTGCAGCTTAAAATCCATTACATCAGCCAGATATCCAGGCACATGGCGAGGAATATAAGCCCAAGATAGGGGAAACTGGATATTTTATACAGGCGCCAGGCGTTTTTCGAAGTGTTTGAAGTTACCAGCCGGCAGGTGGTATACAGCATTATTATACCCATTATATTAGCCAACGCAAAGTAGAGCCAGCCAAAATCACCGACAAAATAGAGGGTGATTGAGACGGCATAAAGAAACAGGGCAAACAACAGCAATACCATAACCGCCGTCCTGACCGTTACGTTCATAGGGAAGAAATCCAAACCGGCGCCCAGATATTCATCCCGGTTGGAAACCATAATACTCCATACATGCAGCGGCAGCCAGGCAAATATGAGCAAACAAAGCAGTATTAGATGCCAGCTGAAAGCCGGCTCTATGGCAAACCAGCCCATAAGCACCGGAGCCAGGCTGGCAACGGCTCCCTGAGGAAAAACACAGGTTATCCTCTTACGCCAGGTAACGGCAACAATGGTGCCAATAAGGTCGGCGGCAAAAGCAAGCTGGTGCAGCCACCAGGCAAGCACCAGCCCGGCAATGATAAGGCCTATTATCAACGGCAGCACTTTTTGCGGTGGATATATACGCCTCGATGGCAAGACCCGACGCCTGGTACGCTTCATTTTGGCATCGAACTCGCGGTCCAGGTAGTTCGTTATGCCGTTAGCGCCGGCGCTGGCTATTAATATAGCGATGAACGCCAGCAGTATGACATCCAGCGGAGGTTTCCCGTCAGCAGCTATGAAAACAGCAGCCACACCGATGAAGGTGAGCAGGATACTCTCCCTAGGCTTTAGCACCTCAATATAGTTTTTAAGCGTGGTAATATTCATTCTTCTCTTCCCGAATAATACAGGGCTGGGGGATTATATCGGCCGACTCTGCCCCTCATCCAGAAAAGCCTGCAGTATAAAAGCGGCGGCTATGGCATCGTCTCTTTTTCTTCTTGATTTTTTTGTACCGGTTTCCCGCATCAAGCGGCGGGCCGATACCGTCGTCAGCCTCTCGTCACGAAACTCCAGCGGAATATCTATTTTATCGCGTAACTGCTGCGTGAAATCCTCTACCTTCTGCGCCTGTATTCCCAGACTGCCATCCAGCATACGCGGCAGTCCGACCACAACCAGCCCAACATCGTGCTGTTTAATAATACGGGCAATGGCTTCAATATCGGTTATGTCATCGCTGCGCCTAAGTACGTTAAACGGGCTTGCCAGTTTTGCCGAGGGATCGCTGAGGGCAACCCCTACCCACCTGTCCCCGATATCAAGCCCCAGGTAACGCATTATACCAAGCTTCTTACCAGCTTTAAAGCTTCAGCCAGTTTATCTTTGTCCTTGCCACCACCCTGGGCAAGGGCTGGCTTGCCGCCACCGTTGCCACCGGCAGCCGCCGCCACCTTCTTTACTATCTGCCCGGCATGATAACCCTTTTTAACAAGGTCCGGCGTTACAGCGGCGATAAAAGCCGGCTTGCCCTCATATATAGTACCCAGAACCACAACTGCACTTTTCAGTTTATCCCTCAGCAGGTCAGCCATTTCCCGCAGCATCTCCGGACGGGCTATCGGAACTGATGCCGATACCAGCTTAACACCATTAACCACCTCTGCCTGCTGTAAAAGCGTCTCGGCTTCTTTCCTGGCCAGTTCACGTTCCAGCTCCTGAATCTGCTTTTGTTGAATATCCTTTTCGGTAATAAGATTATCCAGTTTATCTGATGTATTTTCACTTTCAGTTGCTAGTTTGCTAGCCATCTCTTGTAAGCTGGAAAGTCTTAGATTAATATGCCTCTCAGCTCCCCGACCAGTAATAGCTTCAATGCGTCGCAATCCTGCGCCAATACTATTTTCGCTAAGAATATGGAAAAAGCCTATCTCACCGGTAGCATTGATATGGGTACCGCCACACAGCTCGGCACTTACCACCGGATTACCAATTTTAAGCACCCGCACCATATCACCGTATTTCTCATCGAATAGGGCAATAGCACCCTCTTCAATTGCTTGCTTGTGAGTTATATTTTCGTCATATACCGGCAGATTCTGTCGAATCTTCTCGTTTACAATGCGCTGCACCTCATCCAGCTCTTCCTGTGTCATTGCCGTTAGATGAGAAAAGTCAAAAGTAAACCGCTCTGGCATTACCAGCGATCCCCGCTGCTGAACATACTCGCCCAGCACCTGGCGCAGGGCATAGTGCAGCAGATGGGTGGCGGTATGGTTTCGGGCGATATCAAGCCGCCTTTCGCAATCCACCGCTGCCTCCACCTCATCACCTGCCGAAAGGCTGCCTTCGGCAACGTAACCATGATGAAATATAACACCCTGCGGAGACTGAAGCGTATCGGTTACAGTAAAACGCCCCGAAGCGCCGATTATTTCACCAGTATCACCCACCTGGCCTCCCATTTCCCCATAGAAAGGCGTTTTAGCCAGGATTATATCTACCTTCTGTTTTTCATTAATATTATCCACCGCCTTATTATCAACCAGTATTTTCTGGATAATCGATTTCTGTTTGAATTCGCTATAGCCGATAAAGTCGGTTTTTTCCATATTGAGTTCACTTTTAATTCCAGTTTTTGCCGCCAGCTCGAAGCGGTGGCTGGCTCTGGCTTTCTCTCTCTGCTTTTCCATTTCCTCTTCAAAGCTTTCCGTATCCACAGAAAAACCCTGCCCTTCGGCAATCTCCTGCGTTAATTCAATGGGGAAACCGTAGGTATCATACAACTTGAATGCCTGTTTACCGGTTATTTTGTTCCTCACCCTGCTTGAAGCCCCTGTCATAATACCATCCAGTAGCTCCAGCCCGGTTGACAGTGTTTCATCAAAGCGTGTTTCTTCACTTTTAATTACTTTAAGTATAAAATCCTGCCGGTTTACCAGCTCCGGATAGGTCTGCCCCATCTGGGCTATCGCTTTTTCAGCCAGCTTCGTTAGGAAAGGCCTTTCCAGCCCCAGCCGCCGCCCGAAGAGCGCCGCCCGCCGGAGCAACCGCCGCAGCACGTAGCCCCGCCCCTCGTTATCCGGCAGAACGCCGTCGGCGATGAGAAAAGTTATCCCCCGGCCATGCTCGGCTACCACCCGCAAACTGTTATCCGTATTATCATCTTCGCCGTATTTTTTGTCCGAAAGCCGTGATACAAGCCCTATAAGGGGAGTAAAGAAATCGGTCTCATAGACGGAGGGTTTCCCCTGCATTACGGCAGCTGTCCTTTCCAGCCCCATACCGGTATCTATGTGACATTTCGATAGCGGGCTGCGCCCTCCACCTGTCTCTTGGTTGTACTGCACAAAGACCAGATTCCAGATTTCAGAAAAGCGGCCGCATTCGCAGTTGGGGCCACAGGAAGGCTTACCGCAGCCGACCTCTTCCCCAAAGTCATAATGTATCTCGCTGCAGGGACCGCAGGGGCCCGAATCCCCGGCGGGACCCCAGAAGTTGTCTTCCTCGCCAAATCTTATAATTCTATCTTCGGCGATGCCTTTGCGACGCCAGATATCAAAGGCTTCGTCGTCATCAAGGAAGATGGTTATCCACAGGCGTTCTTTGGGAATGCGCAGGCGCTCTAAAACAAACTCCAGCGCCAGGCTGGTAGCTTCTTCCTTGAAGTAGCCGCCGACACTGAAGTTACCCAGCATCTCAAAGAACGTAAGGTGGCTTGAATCCCCTACCAATTCGATATCGGTAGTGCGAAAACACTTCTGACAGGATGCCATCAGGGGACAGGGCGGTGTCTCCCGTCCCAGAAAATAGGGTTTGAACTGCACCATGCCGGCATTGGTAAGCAACAAGGTAGGGTCGCCGTGGGGAATCAGAGGAGAGCTGAGGATAACTTTATGCCCCTTCTCCTCAAAGAATTTTAAAAAGGCCTGCCTAACCTCATCACCTGTCACTATTTTACCTGCCTCAAACGTGATTTTACATACGATTTTAGTGCAAGCAGGTTTGGCTGTCAATTAAGTCTTGATTTCACGGAAATAAAGTCTTAATATAAACTTATGATAGTTCTGGAATATATTTCTTCCGTCATAGCTATTATAGGAGCGGCTATTATTATCTGGGGCGTCATCAAAGGGCTGGTGGCACTGCTACTGGCTGAGTTTCGCATATTCAGAAAATCCAGGGGGGAAACAGAGGAAGCGGAAGAGAAAGTGCGCCTCGGTATCGGTTTTAACCTCATACTGGGACTTGAGTTTCTCATCGCCGCCGATATCATCCGCACCATTGTCGAACCAAACCTGGAAGAGCTGGGTATACTGGCAGCTATAGTGGCTATAAGGATAGCCCTCGCCTATTTCCTGGGCAGAGAGATAGGGCTGCCGGGGCGAAAACTTTAACCTATGCTAACTCACATCCTGCCGGCACAATTCAGCCGCCATTATGTTTAGAGCCAATTCGGCTTCATATTTACCGGTTTTTATGGACAGGTCGGCGGCCAGCAGCCGGTGGTACAGTTCCTTTAGCTGCGTAAAGGAATAACGGCTGGCTTGCTCGGCTGTCTTGCGCCAGGCAAACTCAGAGGTTAAACCCAGCTTATTCTGAATCTCAAACTCTGACTTACCCTTTTTTATAAGCTCTTTAGCCTGCACCAGCAGCCTTGCCTGCCTTGCCAGCATAAAAAGCAGATATGTCGGCGCCATCCCCATCTTCAACAGTTGCTGGATTGCCTGTTGCGCCTGACCGGCCCTGGACTCTAGAACGGCATCCACCATATTAAATACATTTGCCTGCTGGCTGTAACCGACGATAGCCCTGACATCGTCTTCCTCTATACAACGGCCCAAAGCATACGAAACCAGCTTCGAGATCTCGCCCGCCATAACCCATAGATTGCTGCCCACCAGCCGGGACAGTAAAGCAAGGGCTTGGGGAGATATAGTGCCGTCTTCTTGTTTGATGCGTTTGCCAATCCATTGACGCAGCCTCTCATTCCTTAAAAGGGGAAAGGTTCTTACCTTCGCCCGTGGCATTAGCTCCTTAAGCAAAGGATTTTTATTTTTTACGCCGCAGTCTATCAGCACCAGCACCGTGCTGTCGGGGAACTCATCAACCAGGGTAGTGAATTCTTTATAATCGTTTCGCCGGTTATTCTTTGCTTTCTTTTTCTGCCGCCCCTGTCCGCCCCCGGGTTCAAACCGCTCCAGCAAGCCCTTAACGATAACAAGACGCTTCGGGGCGAGGAAAGGCAATGTGGCACAAACCTCTCTTAGCTGGCTGGGGGTCAGCTGCCGTCCTTCCAGTACGGTGGTATTGCTATCCAGCATCGACCGGTCGCCAATCCCTTTTTTTATTTCCTCAAGCGATTCGTTAAGCGAAAAATCATCCGCCCCGAACAATATGAATAACAAATTCAATGCCCCTGAATTAATATCAATATATTCTATCACATAGCAGAGTTAAGTCAGTAGTTAGTTATTTGCCAAAACTCAGGGTAACGATATTAACTATTGCAGTCCACTGCCATAAAGGGTAGAATTAGGCGGAATTAAAAACCCGGTGAGTCTACTTCAAGCCAAAAGGAGAGATAAGATGTCGGAACAGATTAATAACGAGATAAGGAAGCTGGCCGCTATTGCCACCGATATGGACCTTTCCAGCAATATAAGGACGGATGCCGTCAAATCTATCGGCTCCATAGGCACCCGCGAATCATTGTTGTCCCTGCTGGAACTGGTCGCTAATGAAAAACTGAACACCGATGAAAGAGAGCTGGCTCTTAAACAGGCTAAGAAAATAGTGAAGGCATCCCGCTAGCGGGATCAATTCCAAACCAGCATTTTCATAGAGTTAAAACCCCGTTATATTTCATTCTCAAGGCGCGTAAATGCAATGTGGAAGGCTGGTAAAGCATACTGATGAGTGTTGGTATTGGCATCATAGGACTACCCAAAAGCGGCCGTACAACGGTTTTCAACGCTTTAACCAAGGGTAAAGCCAGCACCGGCAGTTATACCCCGGAAGCACCTCATATCGGCATCGCCAGGGTTGCAGACCCCCGCCTCGATAAGCTAATCAAGTTGTTCAAGCCCAAAAAGACCGTCCTGACCGAGGTGAAGTACATTGATATCGGGGCCTCGGTCAAGAGCCTGGCAAATGAGACGGCCATAAGCGGTGAATACCTGTCCCAGCTGAGCAACACCGATGCCCTGATGAATGTCGCCCGGGCTTTCACCGATGAAAGCATACCTCACACAGATGGCAGCATTGATGTGGAGCGGGATATCAGCGCTATGGAGCTTGAACTCGCCTGTTCCGACCTTGCCATTATCGAGCGGCGGCTCATCAAGATAGAGACTTCCCTTAAAAGTGCCAAAACGGACGACATGCAGCGTTTCCAGCACGAACAGAAACTGCTGGCTAAAGTAAAATCAGGGCTGGAAAAGGATATCCCCATCAGAGAGCAAAGCCTGACCGAAGATGAAAAGAGGCTTATAACCGGCTACCAGTTCTTAAGCGCCAAGCCGTTGCTGACACTGGTAAATATCGACGAAGAGCAGATAGCAGAAGCAGAAACACTGGAGAAAAAGTTAGGCCAGCTTTTTTCAAAAACGGGCCATGGCATCATTACGCTCTGCGGCAAACTGGAAATGGAACTGGGGCAACTGGACGAAGCCACTGCCGAAGAATGCCGTAAAGAGTTTGGTTTAACCATATCCGGGCTTGAGAGAACCATAAAAACGTCCTACGATCTGATGGGGCTTCTCACTTTCTTTACCGCTTCTTCGGATGAATTGAAAGCCTGGCCCGTTACCGGCGACACCGAAGCTGTAAAGGCAGCTGGTAAAATCCACACCGATATGGAAAGAGGCTTCATCCGCGCCGAGATCATCGGCTTCAACGACCTGATGAAAACGGGCAGCATCGCCGAAGGCAGAAAACACGGGCTGCTGCGGCTTGAGGGCAAGCATTACATGGTACAGGATGGGGACGTTATTAACTTTCTTTTTAACGTGTAAACTAAATAAAAAAATAACCAACGAAATCCTAAATTGTAGCCTTTTGGGGCTTGCCTTCTGATTGCTGACGGGGTAATATATTAGGCATTCTATCTTCGGTTTGATAACAACAGCCGTTATCCGTTACACGGCTTGATAAAAGTTCTATACGATAGGTACCTGAACGACCTGAACATTGGAGTAAGTCAGACAACTAAAATATCAAACTGAGGTTTAGAATTATGACCGGAGAACTTATTCACATCGGATTTGGCAATATCCTTGCAATGAACCGGGTTATCGCCATAGCTTCGCCCAACTCGGCGCCTACCAAGCGCGCCATCCAGGAATCCAGAAATAACGGCTTACTCATTGATATGACCAACGGCAGAAGAACCAAGGCGGTAATCTTTACCGACAGCAAGCACATAGTGCTTGCTGCCCTGGCTCCGGAGACCATCACCGGCAGGTTGCAGGTCAGCCGCGGCGGTTCGATGCTGAAACTAGAGCAGAGCGATGAAAAAATCAGGCTGTGAAGATGAAGCCTGTTTCAATATAAACAGCAAACCGCTACTTTTAGTCCTTTCCGGTCCCTCCGGCGCCGGGAAGGATGCTGTTTTATCCAGGATGAAGGAATTGAAAATCCCCCTGGATTTCATAGTAACCGCCACCACCCGCCCGCTCCGCTCCGAAGAGAAAGATGGAATTGACTATCACTTCATTTCCAAGGATAGTTTCAAGAAAATGATTGAAACAGAAGAATTGCTGGAGTGGGCTAACGTCTACGGCAACTGGTATGGGATACCTAAAAAGCCGGTGAAACAGGCGCTGGATAAAGGACGTGATGTCATTTTAAAGGTTGACATACAGGGAGCTGATACCATCAAGAAAATACTGCCCCAGGCAGTTTCCATTTTTCTGGCACCGCCATCAATGCAGGAGTTGACCAGCAGGCTCAGGCGGCGCAACACTGAATCGGAAAAAGATTTAGCCCTGCGCCTGCAAACGGCTAATGAGGAAATGAAAAGGATGCACTCTTTTGATTATATAGTGATTAACCAGCAGCATAAAATTGATTGTGTTGTAGCAGATATCAGGGCTATAATCGCTGCCGAAAAACTGCGGCTAATATCCAGGGAATATAATCTTTAGCCAGTTATAACAAGCCCAGCAGCAAAGAAAACAGGTAGCCCAGAACACCGCATATAGGAAAGGTAAGTACCCAGGCAGTCATAATATTACCAGCTATTCCCCAGCGCACTGCCGATAAACGCCGGGTAGACCCCACCCCCATAACTGCTGTGCTTATACAATGCGTGGTGCTTACCGGAATACCAAAATGTGAAGCTACCTCAATTACTGAAGCCGCCGCTGTTTGAGCGGCAAAACCGTGCACCGGGCGTAGAGTGGTAACCCTCATGCCGATTGTCTTGATTACCCGCCAACCACCAATAGCCGTACCAAAGCTAATTGACAAAGCCGAGATGAATATTATCCACCAAGTATCAGCATTGAACAAAGATAAGCGTTCCCATAAACCGGGATCATTATTGAAAAGGACCAATGCCATGACCATAATTCCCATTGGCATCTGCCCGTCATTCTT
>DAOVXW010000033.1 GCA_030635945.1 Dehalococcoidia bacterium | reverse complement strand
ATCGTCTGCTGGGCGTCCTTCTGCCCGAAGTAAGCCCGCGTCGGCTGTATAATATTAAACAGTTTGGCAACAATGGTGCTAACGCCGTTAAAATGCCCCGGGCGGGAAACCCCCTCCAGCCGCTGTGTAATATTACCCACCTCAAGGCGGCTACTGAAGCGGGGCGGGTATATTTCGGCCTTTGAAGGGATGAAGGCAACATCTACGCCCTCTTTCTGCAGCAGAGACAGGTCAAGCTCAGAGTTGCGGGGATATCTATCAAAGTCCTCGTCGGCGCCGAACTGGGCAGGATTGACGAAGATGCTGACCATAACCGAGGCGCTATCCGCCTTTGCCTGCCTGATAAGGGCTAAATGCCCCTGGTGCAGATAGCCCATCGTGGGCACGAAGCCGACAGGCTCGGTTAGCTTAATCCTGAGACGTCTCATTTCAGCAATAGTCTTGATAACTTCCATCTGGCTATCGCCTTTCCAATTCGGCGATGATGCTTTCATCCATAGAGAAACTCTGTTTGTCGGTAGGGAAGCTGCCGGCTTTAACATCGTTGTAATATTCGGTTATGGCATTTGACATAATGTCTGCTATCCTGGCATATTGTTTGGCGTGCCTGGGCACAAAGTCGGTAAATAATCCCAGAATATCGCTGACCACCTGAACCTGGCCGTCACAACCGGCGCCGGCGCCGATGCCGATGGTGGGGATATTTATGCTCTGGCTGATAAACGTGGCGAGGGGTGCCGGTACCGTTTCCAGGACAACAGCAAAAGCCCCGGCTTCCTCCAGGGCTTTGGCATCATCAATAAGCTTTCTGGCTGCCTCCAGGCTTTTCCCCTGTACCTTGAAACCGCCGAGCTGGTTGATGGACTGGGGTGTCAGCCCGATATGCCCCATCACCGGTATGCCGCAATCCACGATTTTCCTGACCTTATCGGCGACATTAACGCCGCCCTCAAGCTTTACCGCCTGGGCGTTACCTTCCTGTATAAAGCGGGCGGAGTTGCGTAGGGCATCCTCGCTGCTTATATGATAGGTCATAAACGGCAGGTCGCCAATTACCATAGCCTTTCTGGAGCCCCTGGCCACCGCTTTGGTGTGGTGTAGCATATCCGCCATTGTCACCGGTATGGTTGATTCATAACCCAGAACCACATTACCCAGGCTGTCACCGACAAGGATGAGGGGTATTCCCGCCTCGTCAATTATTTTGGCGGTTGTATAATCATAGGCGGTAAGCATAGTAATCTTCTCGCCCTTTTGCTTCATATCCTTTATCAGGTTGATGGAAATGCGCACCTTAATCTCCTTTAAAAAGGTATATTTTCTATAGCCCGCCTGGTCTCGACAATCCTGTTTTTACTATCGACATAAACCAGACGCGGTAGAAAATCGCTGGCTTCGCTGTCTTCAACCTGGCAGTAGGCAAGAATGAGTATGATATCACCTTTTTGCACCAGCCTGGCGGAGGCGCCATTGAGGCAAATCTGTCCGCTATCCCTGATACCCTCGATGGCATAGGTGGTGAAGCGGGCAGCGTTATTGAGATTGAGTACCTGCACCTGTTCGTAGGGGAGAATATCAGCCTCAAGCATCAGCTTCTTATCGATGGTAATGCTGCCTTCATAGTCGATATTCAGATTGGTAACACGGGCGCGGTGGATTTTGCTTTTTAACATCGTTCTCATTCTATTCTCCTGTTATATTCATGGCCGGCTTAATATAGCTTCAAGCTCGCCAGCCTGATTGTCATTTATTTTCCCCTTTGCCAGGGCGATGGGTATTGTTTTAAGACCCAGCTCCCGATATGTGGCAATAAGCTCCGGCGATGCCTTTTGCAATGCGTTCAGGTGTTTTTTAATCGTGCCGCTGTCACCGCGGGCGATGGGTCCGGTAAGGCACTGCGGTATGCCTGTGGAATCTATGTTATTAATCGTGCCCTGGAGCAGGGGTAACAGTGCCTGGGTCGCCTGCTGCGGCGGGATACCGAAACCATCCCACAGGTCGGTTGCCAGCTTAAAGAGGGTTACCAGGTAATTGCAGGTGAACACCGCAGCCGTATGATATAGTACTTTGTCTTCCGCCTTAAGCTCAATCCAGAGGCCGCCGAGGGAGGCAGTCATTCCCCTGAGTATCGTCAGCAGGGGTTCATTAGCTTCAATGGCATATGTAATACCCGGCAGGTTCTCCTGTCTTAAACCGGTAAAGGTCTGCAATGGATGGAAAGCACCGACGGCGGCACCGGCTTCTCCGGCTGGCGCCAGGATATCGGTTGAATCGACGCCGCTGCAGTGGACTACACTTTGTCCCGGCCGCCACTTAACATCGGCAGCTACGGAGGCAATCGCATCATCGGGGGTGGTGATAAAGACGAGTTCGGCGGCATCGGCTGCTTGCTGGTTGTTGTTATAAGCCTGGCAACCATCTATAAACCGTGCCAGTTTATCGGCTGACTTTTGGCTGCGGCTGGAAACAGCCACTACCGGATAGCTTTTACTGTCAAGAGCAGTCGCCAGGGCGGTAGCCACCACTCCGACACCGATAAAACCAATCTTAATCATATCCCAAATATCCCAATTAAAAGCGCCTTCCCCGATACAGCAGAGAAGGCTAATTAAAGTCCGTCTCGGTCGTATCCGATCCAAGCGAAACCAGTTAAATCCTGATTCAAACTTTAGCTCACCGCCGGATGGTCGATGGCTAACAATTTATTCTATTATTCCGTATCCGGATTGTCAATTCTATGAGTGTATTATTTTAGCTTTTTCAGCTCCCTGAAAAGTTCCGAGCACAGGCTGTCATTGATTGCCGCTACATCCTTGCGGAAGAGGGTGCTATGCAGGGCGGTTATGGATATATAGCCGCTCTCCAGCAGCTGGATATCCGTGTTTTTAGCGGCGTTGTTATTCTGTTTCTGGCGGACAAGCCAGTAGTATTCGCGCCTGCCGTCGTGCCCTTCTTCCACGCTGTCGATGTGGGTCTTATGGGCGGGCCGGGTAATCTTTACCCCTTTTATACCGGCAAGCGGTAAATCAGGCAGGTTGATATTTAGAAAGATATCGGAAGGCAGTTTTTTGGCTATAATCTTTTCAGCCAGCAGCTTTGCCAGACGGGCTGCATTTTCTCGGCCGGAATTGTTTTCGGCGGCTACAGAAACAGCCAGGGCGGGCAGACCGCGCAAATAACCCTGCAGGGCAGCGCCTACCGTCCCCGAGATAAATATGTCATCGCCCAGATTATGGCCCTGGTTTATGCCGGAAACCACGAGATTTACGTCATCTTTTATTAATTTGCCCAGTGCCAAGATGACGCTGTCGCAGGGGGTGCCCTCAACCGAATATCCTTCCACGCCCGGTACCACAGGAGATACCTTCTGTACTCTTAAAGGCTGGCGTAGGCTGACCGCCGTTCCTGAAGCGCTTTGTTCCCTGTCCGGGGCTACCACCACCACACGGGCGATGCCCTTTAATTCTCTAACAAGCGCCCATAATCCCGGGGCAAGTATGCCGTCATCGTTTGTTACCAATATCTGCATTTATTTTTCGATTGAAGTTTACCACGATGGTAATGGCAGGGACAAATGTAAGGGTATATTTTGGAGTTTGATGCATAAGTAGCTATGTGGTATCCTAAAATGTGGAGTCAACCAGTCCTGCTTACAACCTGAATACTGGTTGCTATTCTTATATAATCCGGCTTAAGAGGTAAAGATGGAAAAGGAAAGAAATATATTAAAAGAAGGTATCGTTAACCCCGATACCTTCTGTATTACCTGGGAGCAGATTGCCGGCCGCGGAGCTTTTGAAAAGCAACAGGAAGAGATATTCAAGAATGCCCGGACAGCCGCCAGGGGCGGTAGAATCCACGGCATAAGTATCACCGATAATCCAAGCGGCAACCCGGCTTTTGCTACCGAGATGCTGTGTGTAGAAATAAAGAAACTGGGCATAGAACCGCTGGTTCACTTCGCTTTGAGAGATAAGAACAGGAATGAAATTGAGAGCCTGCTTTACGGGATGGCGGCTGCCAGGGTGCGCAACCTGCTGGTGCTGTCAGGTGATTATCCATCCGAAAGCGGCTTCAACGGCATAGCTAAGCCCGTCTTCGATCTGGATCCGGCGCATGCTATGCAGCTGATAGAAACGATGAATAATGGGCTGGAGTTTGAAGCGCTGGGTAAACAGGTAAGCCTAAGCCCGACGGATTTCTTTGCCGGCGTTGCCGTTTCACCCTTCAAGAAGCTGGAAGCGGAGCTTATGGGGCAGTATTACAAGCTGGGGAAAAAGCTGAAAGCCGGCGCCGCTTTCATAATCAGCCAGATCGGCTATGATGCCCGCAAAATGCATGAGCTTATTCAGTGGTTAAAGGTAGAAGGGTATGATGTTCCAGTGCTGGCAAACATCTATGTCCTCGGTTATCCGGCGGCCAGATTGATGAACAACAATCAGATACCCGGTTGCGTAGTTACCGATAAACTTCTGCCCCAGCTGGCGGAAGAGAGGCAGGCAGAGGATAAGGGGAAGGCAGCTAGGCTGTTACGGGCGGCAAAAATGTATGCCCTGGCAAAGGGGATGGGTTATGCCGGAGCCCACATCGGCGGGCACGGCTTAAAATATGAAATGGTTGAATATATTATTGACAAGGGCGAGGAGCTGTTGCCTTATTGGCAGAAGCTGGTAGCCGAGTTTGATTACCCACAGGAAGACGGATTCTATTATTTTAATAAGGATAAAAAGACGGGTTTGAACAGCAGCAGGCCGGCAGCAAAGTCGCTGAAATCGTCGAAGCAGTTGATGTACAGCTCCTACCGCATTGTTCATGGTGCTTTCTTTGAGCCAAGGCATCCTTTTTTCGGTATGTATCAGCGCTTCTCAAGGCGCGCCGATTCTTCCGGGTGGATGAAAAAGACGGTTGCTTATTTTGAGCACCTATCCAAGGTAGCCCTCTTCGGCTGCCAGAACTGTGGCGACTGTGCCCTTTTTGATATCGCATATATATGTCCCATGTCACAGTGTCCCAAAAGCCAGCGGCTGGGCCCCTGCGGCGGTAGCTTTGAAGGCTGGTGCGAGGTCTATCCTAATGAACAAAAATGTATCTGGGTTAAAGCTTATGAAAGGCTTAATGCTTACAGGGAAGAGGATATCATTGGCGCCTATATTATACCGCCATGCAACTGGGGGTTACGGGAAACCTCTTCCTGGCTCAATTTCTATCTGGGAAGAGACCATACCGCCAGGAGACTGGGAGTAAAGCCACCCCGAGAAAAGGCTAGGAAGAAAAAGAAATAGCCGGCAGCCTGTTGCAAAACACCTTGAAAACAATTATTTTGTTTTATCCTGTTTTATTGCCTTAGCCACAATCTCTGCCAGGTCCAGCACCTTTATCCCCGTATCAGCATCTTTATCTTTTAATCCGTCTTCAAACATAGTCATGCAGTACGGGCAGCAGACGCAAATAGTCTCGGGATTTTCCTTCATTGCTTCCTCAACGCGCAACACGTTGATGTGTTTGCCGACATTCTCTTCCATCCACATACGCCCACCGCCGCCGCCGCAGCAAAAAGACCTGTCGTGGTGAAGCTCCATCTCTGCCGGTGTCTGGTTGGTAGCCAGAGCAATGGCTTCACGCGGGGCTTTGTAGATATCGTTATAGCGCCCCAGGTAGCAGGAATCATGAAAGACTATATTACCCAGGTCACTGGATTGGTTAATTTCCAGTTTACCTTCCTTAATAAGGTTATTAATCAACTCGGTATGATGAATAACCTCAAGCTCAACCCCGTACTGGCGATAATCATTCTTTAAGGTGTGGTAACAATGGGGGCACTGTGTGATAATCTTGGCGACACCTTTCTGTTTAAACATTTCGATATTTTCTTTAACCATACGGTCGAAAACATATTCATTTCCCAGACGGCGCAGGCTATCGCCGCAGCACGGTTCATCTTTACCCAGAATACCCCAGGAAATACCGGCAGAATCCAGTATTCTGGTTACAGCCAGGGTGACATGCCGGCTGCGGGCATCGAAAGCGCCGGCACAGCCTACGAAGAAAAGGTACTCTGTTTTGCCGTTTTCAAAGGATTGGGCGCTGGTTCCGGCTGCCCATTTAGTACGCTCTGACGGAGCAATGCCCCAGGGATTGCTGCGCTGTTCCATATTTTCAAAAAAGTTCAGCAGTTCATCTGGGAATTTGGCTTTCATCTCTACCAGGTTTCGTCGCATATCAACAATTCTGGGCACATGCTCAATAAATGCAGGGCATACCTCAACACAGGCTCCGCAGGTGGTACACTCCCATATAACCTCTTCGTCAATACTACCGTCTTGGCCACTGCCAATTAATGGCAGTTTCGTCTGTTTATTATTGATTAGCAGTGGGCCATTCATTAATAGATTCTCTTTAATATCGTGGATCACCAGGCGCGGATTTAATGGTTTATTTGTGGACGTAGCCGGGCATAAATCTGAGCAACGGCCACATTCAGTGCAACAATAAGAGTCAAATAAGGCTTTCCAGGTGAATTGGTCTACCTGTCCTACGCCGAAAACGTTGCCTTTCTTGAATTCTTCTCTGGGTTGAAGGCTCATCCTGGTTAGTCTTTTAAAAAAGTTATTCGGGATGATAGTAAGAATATGCATATGTTTGCTGTAAGGCAGGTAGTTTAGGAAACCAAGCAATACTATGGCATGGATCCACCAAGAAATGTTAGCCAAGCTGATTAAACTTTCCGTAGAGGCGCCTGGCAAAATAGAAGAAGCCACGAAATTTGATATTGGCATATAAAGCGCCGCACTTTCACTGCCCT
>DAOVXW010000038.1 GCA_030635945.1 Dehalococcoidia bacterium | reverse complement strand
GCGTCTCCACCCAACACCACCCCGAGTTTACCATGCTAGAAACCTATGAAGCCTACGCCGATTATAAGGACGTTATGGTCATGCTGGAAGAGATGGTCTACGAAGTCAGCCGTCAGGTTCTGGCCAGCGGCAAAACCATGTCGGGCGAAGAAGCTATAGACTTTAAGCTCCCCTGGCGGCGTCTCAACCTGCGCGATGCTATTAAAGAATATAGCGGTATTGACTTCGTTAAATACTCCACAGCCGACGACCTGCTGAAAAAGATGCGCTCGTTGATAGATGGCCTGACATCGCCCTCAAAGAGCAGAAGGGCAAAGACGAGGGCTCTAGTGCCCAAAATTGGAGAAGAATCCACTCCGATAGTAGATGAGGAAGAATTAGAAGAAGATTCTGAGGATTAGCCTCTGGTGACCGGGGCGGAATGTTATTTAGCAACTCGGCAGCGATAACTGCCAGGATTTCCCCTCGGTGATAATAGACGGAGCAATAACCATCTCTGCCTTTTGCATCTCTTTAATGTTAGATGCCCCGCAGACACCCATCGCCGTGCGCAGGGCGCCGACAAGGTTCTGGCTGCCATCGGTAACCGATGTCGGCCCGAAAAGGATCTGTTCCAAGCTTGCGGTAGTACCGACTTTTATTCTTGTACCACGGGGGAGTGCCGGATGGGGGTGGGACATACCCCAGTGGTAACCCAGCCCCGGTGCCTCCTTGGCCTGGGCAAAAACAGAACCGAGCATGACGGCATCGGCACCGGCGACAAAAGCTTTACATAACTCACCACCCTTGCGGAAACCACCATCCGTAATAACAGGTACATATCTACCTGATTCTTTGAGGTATTCGTCTCTGGCGGCGGCGCAGTCCATAGTAGCCGTTATCTGGGGGACGCCCACTCCCAGGACTTCACGGCTGGTGCAGGCGGCACCCGGCCCCACACCCACCAGAATGGCGGCAATGCCGGTTCTCATAAGTTCCAGGCTGGCGCTGAAACTGACGCAATTACCGACGACTACTGGCATGGGTACTGACTTACAGAGCTCGTCAAAGATAAGACCCTGGTTACTTTTTGAGATATGACGGGCGGTTGTGACAGTGGACTGGACGATGAGAATGTCGGCTTCGGCTTTCGAGATTATCGGTGCTAGGCGTTTCGCATTTGCCGGAGTTACTGAAACGGCGCATACCCCTCCGGCTTCTTTAACTTCACATATTCTTTTGGCGACGAGGTTATCTTTGATTGGCTGCGAGTATATCTTTTGCAATAATGTGGTGGTTCTATTATCGGGTGTAGCCGCAATTTCAGCCAGTATCTCATGGGGATTATCGTATTTTGTCTGTATCCCTTCAAGGTTAAGCACCGCTAGGCCGCCTAATTTGCTCAGGGCGGCTGCAAAGTTAATATCCGTCACCGCATCCATAGCGGCGGCTAAAATCGGCAGAGAAAAGGTTAAGTCACCTATACTAAAGTCAATATTTGTCTGGTCCGGATTTATGGTCTTGTCTCCGGGAACTATAGCTACTTCATCAAATCCGTAGGCACGGCGCAACTCTCGAAATACAGGCATACTCACCTTGTCCCCCTTAAGCAAAAGTTTATCAGAAGGCATTGATTCAAGTCAAGAAAACTTATAATGGGATTAAGCTATCATCCGGGTTATGCAACCTGTCCCGTATAGACGGTTAATAAAGATATAGGTTATAATAACCTAACTGGGAAAGATTGAGGCAATGCCTACCCTTTATGTTGTAGCTACTCCTATCGGTAATCTGGAGGATATTTCACTGCGTGCTATCAGGACACTGCGTGAAGTGAGGCTGATTGCCGCAGAAGATACCCGCAAGACAAAGCGGCTGCTTAATGCTTATAATATAAGAACAAACGTCACCAGCTACTATGAGCATAATAAAAAAGCGAAACTGGATTATATCTTGAAACAACTTGAAGAGGGTGACGTGGCTCTTGTTTCCGAGGCTGGCACACCCGGTATTTCCGACCCGGGTTATGAGCTGATAGTTGCCGCCAGTGAGCAGGATATACCGGTAGTGGCTATTCCGGGACCCTCGGCGATAATAGCGGCGCTTGCTATATCGGGACTACCTACGGACAGGTTTATCTACATCGGGTTTCTGCCGAGGAAGTCCGCAGAACGACGGCGTCTTCTGCAATCGGTTGCCGATGAAGCCGGAACCATTGTAGCCCTGGAGACGCCACACCGGCTACAGGAAGCGCTGGCTGATTTACTGCTGGTTACCGGTGACAGAAGGGTGGCTATCTGCCGTCAGCTTACCAAGCTGCATGAAGAAGTCTTCCGCGGCACGGTAAGCCAGGCACAGCAGTATTTTGATAAACCCAGGGGTGAGTTTACGCTGGTCATTGAAGGTGAAAAAGATAAAGAGAAGCCACAGGTCACCGGCGATATTATAAAACAATTAAAAAACCTGAAAGCATCCGGAGCGACAGCTAAAGAATCGGTGACCGGGCTGACTCTGGAAACGGGTTTATCAAGGAAAGAGCTTTACCGGGCCTGGCTCAAATTATAATTAGGTTCTGGAAAGGAGTTTGTTATGCGTCGTGGTTGTATATCTCTGGGAGAAGTAAAGTGCAATATCTGCCAGCGAACCATACCCTACCCCGAACGTTACCTGGCGGTTGATGAAGAGGATGGGGCGGAGGTGGAGAAGGGGAATACGGTTCACTATTGCATTCAGTGTGCATTGGAAAAGGGTTACGCTCATTATAAAGAAGTGAAGGGCGATATGATACTGACCTTCTTTCCTGAATCGGAAATAAGCGAGGAAACTAATATCAGCCAGGAAAAAGGTACCAGCCAAGAAACCAATACCAACCAGAAATAGGTTATCATGGGCGAGAAAATATTTATCGGTGTTGCCTGGCCTTATGCCAACAGTCCGTTGCATATAGGCCAGATTGCCGGTGCCTATCTACCGCCGGATATATTTGCCCGTTATCATCGCATGAAAGGCAATGAAGTGCTGATGGTTTCCGGCTCTGACCAGCACGGAACGCCGATAACTATACGTGCCGAGCAAGAAGGTAAGTCGCCGGCGGAAATAGCCGGTAGTTATCACAAGCAGTTTCTTGAATCGTGGCAGAAATTCGGCATCACATTCGATTTATTCACCACTACCGGCACCGCTAACCACGCCGAAGTGGCACAGGATATTTTCCTTACCCTGCTGGATAAGGGTTATATCTACAAAGATAAGGGTTCGCAGCCATTTTGCCCTGAATGTAAAAGATTTTTACCTGACCGCTATATTGAAGGTATCTGCCCTCACTGTGATGATACGGGTGCCAGGGGCGACCAGTGCGACCAGTGTGGCCGGCCGCTTAATACCATCGAACTTGTAGAGCCACGCTGCGGAATATGCAGTGCTGCCCCCGAGTTTAGAGAATCGGAGCATTTCTTCTTAAAACTCAATGCCTTCGAGAATAAGCTGATAACCTGGGTACGGCAGCAGAAACACTGGAAACCAAATGTCTATAATTTTACCCTGAGCTATCTTGAGAACGGTTTAAAAGACAGGGCAATAACGCGTGATATAAACTGGGGAGTGCCGCTGCCCCTTGAAGGCTATGACGGCAAGCGTCTTTATGTGTGGTTTGAAGCCGTCATCGGTTACCTTTCGGCATCCAAGGAGTGGGCTAAATCCACCGGCGATAGCGAAAAATGGCGCGAATTCTGGCAGGGCGAAGCTAAAAGTTATTACTTTATCGGTAAAGATAACATACCCTTCCACACTATAATCTGGCCGGCAATGCTGATGGGCTATGGTGGGTTGAACCTGCCCTATGATGTACCGGCTAACGAGTATTTGACGATTGAGTGTAAAAAACTGTCCAGCAGCCGTAACTGGGCGGTATGGCTGCCCGATTATCTATCGCACTATGACCCGGATCCGCTGCGATACCTGCTTTCGGCCAATATGCCGGAAACCGGGGATACGAATTTCTCCTGGCGGGAATTTGTCCGCCGCAATAATGATGAACTGGTGGCTACCTACGGAAACCTGGTGCAGAGGGTGCTTACCTTTGTATACCGCAACTTTGATGGTTGTGTGCCAGAGTATAGTAAGTATAACGAGATTCATGAATATCTAGAATCTCTAGACACTAATAAAGATATGAGAAAAGATCTTGTGGATATAGATGAGCAAAGTATAAATGAAATTGAAGATGCTAAAGAATTACTTTTTAGAGAAGTAGGCGACCTCATTAGTAAATGCAAGTTCAGGCAAGCGATGTTGTGTATAATGAAAAAAGCCCAGGAGACTAATCAGTACCTCGATAGAAAATCGCCGTGGAAAGTGATAAAGCAGGATAAACAGGCGGCAGCTGACTCACTGTATATAGCTCTTTACGTTATTTCTTGCTTGAAAACGGCATTATATCCGTTTTTGCCGTTCAGTTCACAGAAACTGCATCGGATGCTGGGCTTTGATGGCAATATAGAGGATTATGGCTGGCAACCGTTGGTACCGGAACCGGGGCAGAAAATGTTGCCACCGGAACCCCTGTTTAAAAAACTGGATGAAGAACTCATCGTCGAGGAAACCGCCCGTTTGGGCAAGTAGTGTTTTTATTGAATCTAGCTGGTGAGGAAATAAATGCAATTTAATAAGATATACGAATCGGTTCAGCAGGACCTGTTTAAGGTAGAGGAGCAGTTTCAACTACTGGTTGATAGCAAGCGCGAAGTTTTTCCTGAACTGCATACCATGTTGAGCCAGGTTCTGGTCGGTGGTAAAGTATTACGCCCGACGCTTACGTTACTGGCAGGCAAATTCTATGAATATGACCTGAAGAATCTGCTGCCGATGGCTACTGCCAGTGAGCTGCTGCACATAGCTACACTGGTTCATGATGATGCTGTTGATAAAGCCAGCATCCGCCGCGGAAGGCCGACAATAAACAGCATCTGGGGTTTGGAGAAGGCTGTAATTCTGGGAGACTACCTGTTTGCCCGGGCGGGAGAGTTTACCGCCAATACAAATAATCTGCGCGTGGTAAGATTATTTGCTCAGACCCTGGGCACTATTTCCAGGGCTGAATTAAGGCAGGGATTCAGTGCTTTTAAGCTGGAGCAGACCTATGAAGATTATATTGAGCGCATTGCCGGCAAGACGGCATCCCTGTTTGCCATGGCTACCGAGTCAGGCGCCGTTTTAAGCCGTGCTCCGGAAGAAGCGATACAGGGGCTGAAGGAATACGGTTATAATCTGGGTATCGCTTTTCAGGTAGTGGATGATATTCTGGATTTCGTCAGTACCGAAGCGGAAATGGGAAAGCCTGTTGGCTCCGATCTGATTCAGGGCACCGTTACACTGCCGTCGCTCCTGCTGCTGGAGCGTCACCCCGGGGATAATCCGGTAAAGAGGTTTTTTAATAAAGAAGGCGATAAGCAGGAGAATATAACACAGGCGATAAAGATGATCTGCGATTCGGGCATTATAGAGGAATGCTACCAGATTGCCTCTAATTACAGCAATAAGGCTTGTGATAACCTTAGCCTGTTGCCGGATAATCCCAGCCGTCAGGCATTACTTACCCTGGCAGAATATGTAGTTCAAAGAAGAAAGTAAAAATTATTCGCCTTTTACGCAGTTTTAGACAGGGATATTTTCCTCTTCAGGGCTGGATATTCGTTATATTCTTGTGCACTAAGGAGCAGCCGGACCCGGCTTTTGCCGGCGGATGGGTTTTGGAGTTCTCTTTCGCTTTGGTTTCTTGACTTCATCCTTGGCTGGTTTCTTAGCTGTTGCTTTGGAGGTTTTAGATTGGGGAGCAGGTACTGTTCCATTGAATAGTGCTTCAAGCTCTTCGCCCTCCAGGGTCTCCAGATCCATCAGTTTTTCGGCGATGGATATCAATTTCTGTTTATTTTTAGTCAGAATGTCCTCGGCGGTTCCGTGAGCTTTCTGGATGATACTCTGTACTTCTTCGTCAATCAGGTTTGCTACCTTTTCTCCGTAATCACGTTGCTCCGCGATTTCGCGGCCAAGGAAGACCATCTCCTGCTTGTTGCCGAAGGAACGCGGCCCCAGCTTATCACTCATGCCATATTCCGTTACCATTTTATGAGCTGCATCGGTGGCTATTTTTATATCATGGGAAGCACCG
>DAOVXW010000051.1 GCA_030635945.1 Dehalococcoidia bacterium | reverse complement strand
GTATTTATATCAGAAACATAATCATCGGGGATATAGGCTGGTAGGGGCAGGGCGACGGTGGACTGGGGGAGTCGCTTCGCCTTATCTACGGGCTTGCCCGCCTGCTCTGCCTTTACCTCTTCTACCGCCTCTCCCAGCAGGCGAGTGTACAGGTTAAAGCCGACGGCGGTTATGTGCCCGCTCTGCCTGGTGCCCAGCAGGTTACCGGCGCCCCGGATTTCCAGGTCTTTCATAGCGATATTGAAGCCGGCTCCAAGCTCGTTAGCCTCAAATATGGTTCTCAGGCGTTTCCGGGCGTCCGGTGTCAGCCGCTTACCCTTATCATATGGAAAATAGGCATAAGCCATGTTGGCACCGCGGCCGACACGGCCCCGCAATTGATACAGCTGCGTCAAGCCGAACTTATCCGCCTGGTCGACAATCAGGGTATTGGCGTTGGGTATATCCAGCCCCGATTCTATAATGGTGGTGCACACCAGGACATCAATACCGCCCCCGGTAAAGTCTGCCATCACCTTCTCCAGCTCCCCTTCAGCCATCTGGCCATGGGCGACGGCTATTTTTACCTCCGGCACAAGTGCCTGCAACTTTTCGGCTACATAGTTTATACTGCGCACCCGGTTGTGGACGAAGAAAACCTGCCCGTTGCGCTCCAGCTCTCTGAGTATTGCTTCTTTAAAAAGCATGTCATCATATTCGGTAACATATGTCTTTACCGGCAGCCTTTCGGCGGGGGGCGTTTCCATAACACTCATATCGCGCACCCCCACCAGCGACATATGCAGTGTGCGGGGTATGGGGGTGGCGCTCAGTGTGAGGACATCGACCTCCCGCCTCATTTTCTTGAAATGTTCTTTGTGGCTGACACCGAAGCGCTGCTCTTCATCGATAACCAGCAGCCCCAGGTTTTTGAATATAATATCCTTTTGTAGCAGACGGTGGGTGCCGATACAGATGTCCACACTGCCGGAAGCCAGTCCGTCTATAATTTCCTGCTGTTCTGCGGCACTCCTGAAACGGCTGAGCATCTCAACCCTCACCGGAAAGGCGCTCATTCTCTGTTTTAAGGTAAAGAGGTGCTGCTGTGCCAGAACCGTAGTCGGCACCAGAAAGGCTACCTGTTTGTAGTCCATAACTGCCTTGAAGGCGGCACGAATGGCAACCTCCGTCTTGCCATAGCCGACATCACCGCATACCAGCCTGTCCATAGGCTTGGATTGCATCATATCTTCCTTGATCTGCTCCTGGACTATTATCTGGTCGGGGGTTTCCACATAAGGGAAGGAAGCCTCAAGCTCCTGTTGCCATACCGTGTCCGCAGAGAAAGCAAAACCATCCGTCACCTGGCGAGCGGCATAAAGAGCCAGCAGTTCCCGAGCAACCACCTCCGCCGATTTCCTGGCTTTTTGCTTGCTTCTGGTCCATTCCTGGGTACCAAGCCTGTTAAGGGCAGGTTGCCGGTCACCGGCGCCTATATAGCGGCTGACACGGTCTATCTGGTCAACGGGGACATATAATCTATCTCCTGCGGCATAATGCAATAACAGATATTCCCTCTCAATCCCGGTACTGCTCATAGTTATAACACCGGCAAACCTGGCGATGCCATGCTCGATGTGCACCACGTAGTCTCCGGGGGTTATGTCAGTAATAGATTCAATACGGGCTGTCGGCTGCTTTTTCACCAGCCGCCTCTGTTTTATTAAACCGAATATTTCGTTATCGGTAAAAAGGTGGGTATTATCGCTCATAACCCACCCCTGGTTCAGCATACCCTGTACCAGCGTCAGCGAGCCGGGCAGCGGTGCTTCTTCTATCTCTGTAACAGGTACGGCGATAACATCTTTCTCTGCCAGCAGCTCTGATAAACGGCTCGCCTGGTGGCTGATCAAAATAATCCTCTTTCTCTGTCGTAAAAGCTGCTCTATTTTTTCAAGCAGTTCCGGCAGCCGTCCGGTATAATTTTTACCCTGTTTAAAATTGAGCCGCCACCCTGCCCTGTCGCCACTGTCAAGCCAGCTTGTGAGCGATAAACACCTCTGTTTGCTTAACCTTGATTCAAGCTCATCCCAGGTGAAATATGGCTGCGGCAGATTATTTGGCAGATCGCCCCGTTTCAGCTTGTAATCCAGCAGCTCCCCGGCTTCAATGTCCAGGGATTCCATAGCCTCCTTTATGGCTGCTGTTTCGTCAAGTATCACCAGCGATTGCGTTGGCAGGTAATCAAGAATGCTGCCATTGCTTAACATCTGTGTATAAAACTCGTCATCGTCCGGTACCTGGCCTTCAAGCAGCATATCTAATTCCTGCTGGAATTGCTGCTTTGCCGAATCATTGCAATTTTTGCAATCAATTTTTTTAATAATTCTATCCAGTTTTATTTTATCGCCGAATGGAATTGCCAGCATTTCGGTAACCGGTCCGATGTCAATCTCCGGTACTGTTTTTAACGAGCGCTGGCTTATCGGATCAAAAAGACGAATGCTATCTACGGTGTTGCCGAAAAACTCAAGCCTGGCAGGCAGCTCGCCAGTGGGCGGGTAGATATCCAGAATACCGCCACGGCGACTTATGCTGCCCGGCGTTTCAACGATGCTTTCCAGTTTATAACCGATTTTTTGCCAGCGGTTTATAAGGCTGAGTGGCTCGGCATCCATTCCCTGCCTCACCTTATGCCATACCGAGGTAAAATGATTGTATTCCGCCACTCTCTGCATCAGCGCGGGGGCTGAAGTAACAACCAGCGGAAGTTCCTTTTTTAGTTTGGTATTTGCCAGCAGCGATAGCGTTCGCATCCTCTCCGTTACTATCGAATTGTCGGAAACGACACGTTGATATGGCAAGGCGCCGGGTTCGGGGAAAAGGGCTGCCTGAATACCTGTCCAGGCAGTAATCTGCTCCTGGAGTTTTCTGCTGTTTTCCGGTTGAGCGGTAACCACCAGCATTGGCAAACCCAGCTTTTTATATACGGCAGCTATAACATAGGGTTTGGCGGCATCCAGTATTGATATACCGGCGCTGCCGCCAGGCTGTTTTAGCTCCTCAACATGCTGACGGTAGGCTGACATCTCCATAGCCAGATCTAAAAGACTGGTGATTTTCAATACTTTTTTCCAAACACCTCTAGGGCTAGCCAAAGCAGACTAGCCCTTAAGTAACAGTTTAGCACAGTATATTTTCTTGTCCAACTCCAGCAGCCTTGCTATAATGGAGTGAATTACAGGTTCGGTTCAATTCTATGAGCAGTAAATCTCTATCTTGCAAGCGCATCGTTGTAAAGTTCGGCACCAACCTCCTCACCGGAGGTAGTGATTGTCTGAATACAGATATTATGTCAAGTTTGGTTTCCCAGGTAGCCAGCCTTCATCGCAAAGGAATTGAGCTGGTAGTCGTGTCTTCGGGGGCTATTGCCGCCGGCAGATATAAACTGGGGTTAGCCGAGGAACCGAAGGGTATTCCCTATAAACAGATACTAGCTTCAATAGGACAGAGCCGCCTGATGAACGTCTATGAGCAGCTCTTTGAGCAGCACGAAATTACCGTCGCCCAGGCTCTACTGACAAAAGCCGACCTTTCAGACCGCGCCGGTTATCTCAATGCCCGCAATACCCTGCTGGCTTTACTGGAGCTGCGTGTTTTGTGTATTGTCAATGAAAACGATGTGGTAGCCGTTGATGAGATACAGGAAGCAAAGTTCGGTGATAATGACAAGCTATCAGCCATGGTTGCCAACCTTATTGATGCCGACCTGCTGATAATGCTCACCGATACCGCCGGACTGTATAATGCCGACCCGCAGCTTCATCCCGAAGCCCGCCTCATTAATCAGGTGGATAAAATTGACGCTGATATTGAACGCCTGGCAGCCGATACACCCGGCGAGATGGGCACCGGCGGTATGGTTACCAAGATAGAAGCCGCCAGGCTGGCTACCGCCTCCGGGGTATCAATGGTTATCGCCGATGGCCGCTTGCCGGATGTTATAATCAGGCTGGCGTACGGTGAAGCTATTGGTACGCACTTTCTACCATCTTCATTAAAACTGGAGAGCCGCAAACGCTGGATGCTGAGCGGATTGTGCGTCAGAGGGAAACTTTTCATAGACCTTGGAGCCGCTACCGCCCTCGAAAAAAAGAACCGCAGCCTGCTGGCTACCGGCATAGAAAGGATTGAGGGCAAATGCAAGCGCGGTGATATCGTTAACATCTACAATTCACGGGGCAGACGTATCGGCTGCGGCATCAGCAACTACAGCTCCGCCGATATCGGAATTATAAAAGGAGCTCATTCAGGACAGATTGCAAAGCTGCTTGGCTATGACTATGGCAGTGAGGTAGTGCACCGAAACAACCTGGTAATTTTTTAAGGAGAGTATATTTATGGCTATTGGCAAGCTTAGTTCCTATGATGAGGGTTTTACGGTTGAAGTTGACTATAAACTACTCAATAGCTCGGAACAGGGCTGGTGGGGAGAATTCATACTCACCGAGTACCGCCGTATCAGCGACGGTGACGGTTATATTATTGAATTCGAGGACGGCCGTAAGGGCAGATGTTTTCTAAAAAAGAAGGTTAACCGCGCCGTATACGGGCTTTCGCCGCTATTTTGCTATCACTTCAGGGGGAACGGTTTGCTTGAATGATAAACGAATAACATTAAAGACGAAAGGTGTTGATTCTTAAAATGAGGATTCTTAATGGCTATCCATTATAATAACGGCACCGGTCAGTTGCATAGTAAGGAAAGCAAACAACCTATTGCGCAGATCAATTATCGCCTTATCGAAACCGATCCGACAAAATATACAAAGAAGAAATGGTGGGGGGAGTTCTCTATGGGCAGAGAGCTAGCAGAATTAAAGAATTCCGCCATATTCAGGATTGAGTTCGAAGATGGCCGCGACGGTGATTGCGCTATCTGGGCAAATACCGAATCCCAGGGCGTTGCAGGTTCCAAGTATCACCATAATTATCATCTCAACGGCAGGAGCAAAATGGGGCAGGATTTCAGAAGCGGCAAAACCCCTCATTAAAAAATCTTTCCCCCCTTTTATAAAGGGAGAGGTATATAACAAAAGGGATGTTACTATGAACACACAAGACAACGAACTGGAACTGAAAGCCAAAGCAGCCAGGGCAGCTTCACGCCGCATGGTGTATCTCTCCACGGAAATAAAGAACAGGGCGTTAAATAATATCGCCGATGACCTGCTGGCTAAAAGCACTGATATACTGGCCGCCAATAAACTAGACTATAAAGCAGCCGAGGAATCCGGCATGAACGCTGCTATGCTAGACCGTCTGCTGTTAACGGAAGAGCGCCTTAAATCCATGGCGCAGGATGTGATGGCAGTAGCCGCCCTCCCCGACCCTATCGGTGAAGTAATCGAGACG